>CAMSGF010000222.1 GCA_947058225.1 uncultured Eubacteriaceae bacterium | reverse complement strand
TTAATTCCAATAAAATATACAAAATATGGGGAAAATATCTCTCCTGAATTTAAAATCAAAAATCTATCCAAACAGGCGAAGAGTTTAGCGATTATTTTGGAAGATTTAGACCATCCTCTAATTAAAAATTTCACCCATTGGACCGCTTGGAATATAAAAGCATCGGATACGATTCCTGAAAATATCGGTGATAGAGATGATATTATGCAAGGTATCGCCTACGGCTTCCACAAATACGCAGGTCCAAAACCACCAAAATTTCAAACCCATAGCTACAGATTTTCGGTATATTCATTAGATGATATGTTAAATATTTCTCAAAATACTATAAAGAAAAAACTGATTAAAGCTATTAATGGACACATCTTGCAAAAAGGAATGATAATAGGAAATTTTAAAAGATAAAAGGAAGTGATAAAATGACAGATAACACAGGCAATAACACAACACTGAATATTCAGTGGTATCCGGGACATATGGCAAAGGCGACAAGGCTTATAAAAGAGGATATAAAAAATGTGGATGTTATAATAAAACTTCTCGATGCAAGAGCGGTTTTAAAAAGCGAAAACAAAGATTTCAATAAGATTTTTTCATCTAAAAAAACTATAAATGTATATAATAAAATGGATTTAGCCGATGAAAATATTACAAAAAAATGGATAACTTATTTTAAAGAAAATGACATAACATCTTTTTTTGTCGATTCAATAAGTAAAAAGAACTTAAATCTCATTTTGAATTACCTAAATTCATTTAAAGAGAACTTTAGAACAAACAGGGAAACGAGGGCGATGGTTGTTGGAATTCCAAACGTAGGTAAATCTCAGTTTATAAATTCTCTTACGAAAAAGTCCAACGCAAGAACGGGGAATAAGCCCGGGGTTACTATGTCAAAACAGTGGATAAAGGTAAAAGGAGAAGTATACCTTTTGGATACTCCGGGGATTCTTCCTCCAAAATTTGAAAATATCGATGATGCTATTGCCCTCGCATCTATCGGCTCTGTTAAGGACACTATTTTAGACAGAGAGGAATTGGCACTGGAGCTTATTAAATTTTTAATGAAAAATTATCCGAAAAAATTACAAGAACGCTACAAACTTAACAACATTGACGAATACGAACAGGCTATTGATGTATATGAGGATATAGGAAAAAACAGAGGCTTTTTATTAAAAGGGGGAGATATAGATTATCTAAGGACGGCCGTAACCGTTTTGGATGAATTTAAAAATGGGGAAATAGGAAGGGTTTCTTTTGACTCTCCCAGATAGTAGAGGAATATAAATATGGATTATTCAAATTTAAGTATTTCAAAGATAAAAGAAATTATAGACGAAACAGACATTGAAAATTATGGTGCCCTAATAGATGATTTAATGATGGATGAAAGAAAGGGAGTATTAAACCTTGCGAAGAGCCTTTTAAGAAAAAAAGAAAAGTATGACACAGAAAGGGAAAGGCTTAAAAATATAAAAAGATATGAAAATACACTTCATGAAGAGGGTATAGAATACATAGCAGGCATCGATGAAGTGGGGAGAGGCCCCCTTTGCGGTCCTGTCGTTTCAGCAGCTGTCATTATGAAAAAGGACAGTAATTTACTTTATGTCAATGACTCAAAGAAGCTTTCAAAGCAAAAAAGGGAAGAGCTTTCAAAGGAGATTCAAAAGGATGCTATTGCTGTTGGGATAGGAGTTGTGGATAATAATGTCATAGATGAGATTAATATACTTGAAGCTGCAAAACTTTCTATGATAAAGGCAGTCAATAATTTAAAAATAAAGCCTGATATGCTCTTAATTGATGCACTGTCCCTTGATTTAGACATTCCCCAAAAGGATATAATAAAGGGAGATGAAAATGTATATTCCATTGCAGCGGCAAGTATCGTTGCAAAGGTATATAGGGACAAGATGATGGAAGAATATGACAGGCTTTATCCAAACTACAATTTAAAATCAAACAAGGGATACGGAACGTATGAGCATTGTCAGGCTATAAGGGAATACGGACCTTCTCCAATACACAGAAAGACCTTTCTAACATCTATTACAGGAATAACATCGACCGATAAGGGAAGAAAATACGAAGAAGTCGTACAAAATTTCTTAAAGAAAAAAGGATACAAAATTTTAGAAAACAATTATTCCAGCAAATATGGGGAGATAGATATAATTGCAAAATATAAAAATATAATTGCATTTATAGAGGTAAAGGGAAGAAAGAATGAAAGATATTCTTCTCCAAAAGAGGCAGTAACAGATAAAAAGCAGGAAAAAATCATAAAGACAGCAAAAAAATATCTTATGGATACGAATCAGACAGAAAGTCTGTGCCGATTTGATGTCGTTGAGATAATTGATGACAGAGGATATTATAAAGTAAATCATATTTGCAATGCTTTTATGGTTAAATAACAATAATTTAAAATAAAATTTTATAATATCTTTTATATAAGTTTTTATAAAATGTTTTTCATAATATAAAACGAAAACAAAACTT
>CAMSGF010000221.1 GCA_947058225.1 uncultured Eubacteriaceae bacterium | reverse complement strand
AAAAACGACTCCGCAAACTCCTCTGGAACAAAAAATTTTAAAAGCCCGCTTCCCCCACACCACATTCTTACATCAAGTTTATACAATATATAAAATTACATTTTTAATTAAAAAAAGAAAAAAGTTACATTACATTTAAAATTTAAACAGAATTTTTTATACAAAATAACTATATTAAAATAGCTATATTTACAATTTAATAAAAAAATATACAACACAAATTTAACCTATCATTTTTTATTATCCGTTATATAACATACTAAAAAAATAAATATTAAATTTTATGTATTAAAAAAAAATACAAAATCCCTTAAAAAATAAAATTCATTTTACTTTTTAAGGGATATTTATGTTCAAAATTTTTTACACATTATTTACCAAATTTGACTGGCTTTACTCTTAAACTACTCCTTTTTTATAAATGCCAAATAAACAAATACAAGTACCACTACTCCCGCAAGTAATGTCCATACACTTACAGGGTTATGTAAAATTAAAACATAAGCAAACTGATAAATTACAAATGACGTAAAATATGCAATCAATGTCTGATAAAGAATTGCAAATACCATACCGGACACCGAGTTTAACTCATTTTTTATAGCGGCAATAGCAGCAACGCAAGGAGCACATAACATATTAAAAATCAAAAATGAAAATGCTCCGTAAGCAGATGGGAAAAGTAAACGCATTTGAGAATATATTGCAAATCCATTTTCTCCAACATCACCTTTTCCAAGCAATACTCCAAACGTACTCACAAGGTTTTCCTTTGCCGCAATTCCTGTTAATGTGGATACACTCGCCTGCCAATTTCCAAAACCAAGCGGTATAAACATAGGGGTTATAAGCTTTCCGATTGATGCCAAAATACTTTCAGACGCATCTACCATTTTAAGTGACCACGAAAAATTTGACAGTACCCAAATAATCGCACATGCAAGAAATATAATTGTTCCTGCTTTAATAATAAAAGCTTTTATCCTCTGCCAAACGTGCAAAAATACATTCTTTGCACTCGGCAATAAATATTTTGGAAGTTCCATAACAAAAGGAGCCGGGTCTGATTGAAAAATTTTCATTTTCTTTAGTATAAGCCCAGATAAAAATACCATTAATATTCCAATGACATATACCGATACAGCAACTAAAGCCGAACCGCCAAAAAATGCTCCGGCTATCGTCGACATTATAAGAAGCTTTGCACCGCAAGGAACAAATGTTGTAACCATAGCGGTAATCTTTCTGTCGACATCACTTTCTATTGTTCTCGTCGCCATAATACCGGGAACTCCACAACCTGTTGATACGAGCATAGGTATTATAGATTTTCCGGAAAGTCCAAATTTACGAAAAACCCTATCCATAATAAATGCGACTCTGGACATGTATCCACAATCCTCCAATATGGATAAGAAGAAAAATAGCATTGTAAGTTGTGGAACAAAACTAAGCACAGAAGAAACTCCTGAAAATATACCATCAATGGCTAAACTGATAAGCCAAGGTTTTGCATTAATTCCAACAAGCATATTCTTTAAAAACACGCTTATCATTCCAAAAAAGTTCTCTACCCCTGTTGTCAAAAATGCACCAACAGACTGAATTGATATGTAATACACACTATACATTATTAAAACAAATAATGGAATTGCAAGGAAACGATTAGTCAAGACTCTATCAATTTTATCAGAAGTACTTTCAAAGTTTTCATTTCTTTGAACGCATTTTCTTCTGACCTTTGTTATATATTCATATCTTCCGTTTGTGATTATACTCTCACCGTCATCATCATATAACTTTTCCGCTTCTTTTATCTTCCCTTCAATTTCAACATCGCCTTGAAGTCTTAGCTTTTCAAGGACACGCTTGTCCTGTTCAAAAATTTTTATGGAATACCATCTTAAATGTCTGTATTCCACTTTTCCTTTAATTTTTTCTTCAAACTCGAATAATATTTTTTCAATATCTTCATCAAAAGTACAGGTTATCGGTTGATGAAGACCTTTTTTCCCCGTTTCAACTGCAACCTTAATAAGTTCATCGATTCCCTCCCCTTTTACTGCACATATTCTCACAATCTTACATGCAAATTCCTTTTCCAACTCATTTACATTTATAATATCTCCCTTTTTTTCAACTATATCCATCATATTAAGTGCAATGATAATAGGAATTCCCATTTCCATAAGTTGAGTTGTGAGGTATAAATTTCTTTCTATATTTGAAGCATCTACCAAATTGATTATAACATCGGGTTTATCATGCATAAGGCAATCTCTCGTTACGACTTCTTCAAGCGTATACGGAGAAAGCGAATAAATACCCGGTAAATCTATAAGCATTATATCTTTATTATTTAAAAGGCGACCCTCTTTTTTTTCTACGGTAACTCCCGGCCAATTACCAACGTACTGATCAGAGCCTGTCAATGCGTTAAATAAAGTTGTCTTACCTGAATTAGGGTTTCCGGGATGTTGTAAACTGCAATTTTCAGGCCGGTGGAACGGCAGATGGCA
>CAMSGF010000220.1 GCA_947058225.1 uncultured Eubacteriaceae bacterium | reverse complement strand
TTGGAAAGGGGTGGATATAAATGCGATTAGATATAAGAGATATGTTTGATGATTTCTATGAAGAAGAAATTGATATAAAAGAAAAAGAAGGTTTTTCATCTGATAATGTTTTTTCGTCTACCGTAAATAAAATAAAGGAGAACGAAATGAATAAAAGTAAAAGGAAGATACTTAGTATTCCAATCCTCGCATTTTCAATTATTATGATGGTATCGGTAAGCGTATTTGCCGCATATAAATTTTTAACGCCAAAGGATGTTGCAAATTTATTTAACGATACTAAACTGTCTAAAAGTTTTACAAAAAATTATACATTAAGCATAAAAGAACAAACAAGCGGAAATTACACAGCCAAAATTTTAGGTATAGCTTCGGGTAAAAAATTAAGTTCTTATACAGATGCAAATGAAGATAAAAGCTATATTGTAGGAGCAATAGCAAGAAATGACGGCACAAAGATTAAAGATTACCTCGATGACATTATGCTCACACCTCTTATAGAAGGATATAAACCATGGGAGGTTAATATCTTTACATTAAACGGAAGCAACAGCAGGTTTATCGAAGACGGTATCCAGTATTTTATATACGAATGTGATAATTTAGAACTATTTGCCAACAACAAAATATATATTGCAATATATGAAGGAGTATCTCCAAGCAAAAGTATTTTTGACTATAATAAAAACGGAAGTATCTCTTTTAATAAGGAATACAAAGGTTTTAAAGCATTGTTTCATATTCCGCTTGATAAAAGCAAAGCCGATTCAAAAAAGGCCAAGCAGTTATTAGAAAACAATAAATCATCAAATAATACTGATGAGGATGACACAAATGACGATGATTCAGATTATACCACAACAAAAGAATATACAAAAGACGGAGTAGAATTTACAATCAAAGAAAAAAAATAAACAAAAATATATATCTGCTAAAAAATTAATATGATATATAAAAATAAAACATCGATTAAACTGATGTTTTATTTTTTTTGCAATACCGGTAAAACCAATAAAAAAGAAAAACTTCAAAAAAAAACATAACAACTGATATAACAGATAATTTTGATTAATTAATATACAATTAAGATATCATTAAAATTTACTATCCACTGCATTAAAATTCACTGCCTTGTGTTTACGTTATAGTATAATAAACATGGTATTCAATCGTAAAACTTATCATCAAAAATTAAAAAAAGAAGGTATATTATAATGTTTGTAAAACTCGTTCAACCAAAGATGAAAAAACGACCTATGGATACTGATATAAAAATACATATGGCACCGCCGCTGGGACTTTTAACAGTCGCAAATATTTTAAGAAAAGAGCATAAAGTCACACTCGAAAATGAGAATATCACAGAAATAAATTATGACGACAACCCGGATATAGTAGCAGTATCGGTTACGGTCGATACACTTCCAAAGGCGATAGAAATCTCAAGAAAATTTAGGGAAAAAGGAGTTACTGTTATAGCAGGAGGAATTCATATAACATCATCCCCAGAAACTATCCCAAAAGACTCCTTTGATGCAATATGCATAGGAGATGCAGAAGGGACCTGGCCAAATATAATAAAAGATTATGAAAATAACAGTTTAAAAAGTGTTTACAGATGCAATAAACTTACTCCAAGTGATATAGTTTCTCCCGCATATGATTTTGTCGGAAAAGATGAATATCTCTACTGCAATATTATTCATACCAGCAGAGGCTGCCCGTTTCAATGTGATTTTTGTTACAACAGTTCAAAGGAGCATAGATATATCAATCGAAACATTGAAGATGTAATTGAAGACATAAAAGCGGTGAAATCAAAACACGTTATGTTCGTAGATGATAACTTTGTCGGAAATCTTAAGTGGACAAGAGAATTTTTAAATGCGATAAAGCCTATGAATATAAAGTGGAACGCAGCAGTTTCCATAAACATTGCGTATAACTATGAACTTTTGGACTTAATGAAAGAGTGCGGATGCCAAAGTTTATTTATAGGATTTGAAAGCATAAATCCGTCTTCAATAAAAAATGTCCACAAAGTTCAAAACGATATAAGAAATTATGAAAGAGCAATAAAAGCCATTCACGACAGAGGAATGATGATTCACGCAAGCTTCGTATTCGGACTTGATGGGGATACAAAGGACACATTCAAGGCGACACTCGACTGGATTGTAAAAAACAAAATAGAAACCGTAACCTCACATATTCTGACTCCGTATCCGGGAACTGCTCTCTATGACAGGCTGAAAAACGAGGGCCGAATAATAAATGATGATTTATCAATGTATAACACTGCATCTGTCGTGTTTAAACCAAACAATCTTTCAAAAGAGGAACTTTACAACGGATACATATGGATGTATAAAAAAATATACAGTTTTAAAAATATTTTAAAGCGTATCCCTGAAAAAAATGACCAAAAAGCAGCATTTCTTTTGTATAACTTTTTTTATAGAAAATATGGAAAAATTGCCGATTTTATATGCAAGTGCATAACGTATAAGAGAATAGGTATAATGATTGAAAAAGTGTCGCATTATCTCG
>CAMSGF010000219.1 GCA_947058225.1 uncultured Eubacteriaceae bacterium | reverse complement strand
CAAGCGTTACCCGCTCGCCGCTCTGGTTCGTGGTATATCCTACTCGTTTCAAAATCTACTCCTTTTTAAAGCCGCCGCCCCACACTCGTATAATGCGGGAGTTTAATTTATTTTATAAAAAATCTCTTAATTTTTTACTTCTCGTCGGATGTCGTAATTTTCTAAGAGCCTTTGCTTCAATTTGTCTTATTCTTTCTCTTGTAACGTGAAAAGTATCTCCGACTTCTTCAAGAGTTCTTGGACGTCCGTCTTCAAGTCCAAACCTTAATATTAAAACTCTTGCCTCTCTGTCAGTTAAAGTTTTTAAAACTTCAAAAAGCTGTGCTCTAAGCAACATAAATGACGCTGCATCTTCCGGAGCGACTGCATCTTCGTCGGGGATAAAATCACCAAGATGAGAGTCTTTTTCTTCTCCTATAGGAGTTTCAAGACTTACGGGTTCCTGAGATATTTTCATAATATCTCTGACCTTTTCTTCGCTCAAATTCATTTCCTTTGCTATTTCAGCAGGGGATGGGTCTCTTCCAAGGTCTTGAATTAACGCTCTTTGAACCCTTTTTAATTTATTTATCGTTTCAACCATATGAACCGGAATTCTTATAGTTCTCGCCTGGTCTGCTATTGCTCTTGTAATCGCCTGTCTTATCCACCATGTTGCATAAGTGGAAAATTTAAAACCCTTTGTATAGTCAAATTTTTCAACTGCTTTTAACAGCCCCAAATTTCCCTCTTGAATTAAATCAAGAAAACTCATACCTCTGCCGACATATCTCTTTGCTATGCTGACTACAAGCCTTAAATTCGCTTCACAAAGTTTCTTCTTTGCCTCTATATCATTATTTTCTATTCTCTTTGCAAGCTCCAATTCTTCTTCCGCCTGTAATAAATCAACCTTACCAATTTCTTTTAAATACATTCTGACAGGGTCATTTATATGAATTGAATCGGTGTCATTAACATTTGCTACTTTTAGAGATTTTTTTACAATATCTTTCTCGTTATCTGCATTTTCATCTGAATCGATTAAGGAATCATCATCGTCCTCATCAGTTCTAAGGTCAATATTTTCCTTTAAAAAATACTCTAATAAAGCTTCGCTCTCTTCTGTGCTAAGCTCAAGTTCAACAGATTTTTCATTGACTTCTCTCTCATTAATAAATCCCTGTTTTTTCGCTTTAATTTTAAATTCTTCAATGACTAAATTTTTATCTTGCTCTTTTTTTTGCATAAAACCATCCTTTCAGGAAGTTCTTATTAGGCTTTTATGTATCATTCTAAATCTAATAAGTCTTTTTTTAGCTTAAAAAGCTCATTTGCCAACAATTCCCTTGACTGACTGTCTTGAATAGAATCCATCTCATCAATTTGCTCTTTTATATGTTTTATTTTAATGTTTATGCTGTTTCTTTTTATGACTTTAAGAGCAGTTTTAAGTTCATCCTTTGTGATTTGTTTATCCAAAGAAGCTAGTCCAGACAACACTATTGCTAGTTTATCATTATATCTTATTAATTTGTGCAAGTCAAGTTCTTTTTTGTTTCCAATTTCTTTCAAAATTAATTTAAAAACATTTTTATAATTTTCCCCTTCAAAAATAAGTGTTTCCAAATTTAGATTTCTTATTTTATTTATGTCGTTAGTATTGTCCATTATGTATTTTAAAATTATATTTTGTGCATTAAATATTCTTTTATTTGTATTGTTTTTAAGCTTATTTGTATTATTTTTCACTTCGTTTGTAGATAAATAAGAGTTAGTTTGAATCTCTTTTATTATTGATTCTATTGAAGTATCCATTTGTTCGCTTAATTTTTTTATATAAAACTCTCTTCTTATCTCATCTTTAACAGCACCAAGTATTTTACAGGCTTTTTTAGTATAGTCGACCCTGTCCCAGTTCTGATTTAAATCGTAGCTTTTTTGCTCTGTTTTTAATTTATATTCAATACAATCTGTTGCTTTTTGTATGTAGGAATTAAAAGACTCCAATCCGTTTTTTAAGATAAAACTGTCCGGGTCTTCTCCGCTTGGAAGCCTTGCTATTTTTGGATATATATTATTTTCCATAAGTATATCGATGGCTTTTTCGGTCGCCCTTTCTCCTGCCTGGTCAGAATCGTATAATATTACTACGTTTGGAGTGTATCTGCCGATTATTTTTGCGTGATTTTCAGTAAAGGCAGTTCCAAGCGTTGCCACAGCACATTTGTATCCTTTATCGTAAAGCGATATGACATCCATATATCCCTCAACCAATACGAGAGGAGAAGATTTAACATAAGTCCTTGCATTGTTTAAATTATAAAGCACAGCATTTTTTTTAAAAATGCTTGTTTCAGGAGAGTTAAGATACTTTGGCCCGTTTTCATCTCCCAAAAATACCCTTCCCCCAAAGGCAACGACTTTTCCACTGACTTCCTGAATCGGAAACATTATTCTGTTTATAAAATAGTCGTATTTATTATCGTTTTTTTCTCTTATGACTGCACCGCCGAGCATAATTCTGTCTGAAAACTTATCCTTTAAAAAATCATACAAATCTGTAAATTGCCCA
>CAMSGF010000218.1 GCA_947058225.1 uncultured Eubacteriaceae bacterium | reverse complement strand
ACTGTACTTATAACAAGACTTAATTTCAATACAATTTTCAATGTTTCTTTTACTCGTCCAAATCTTCATTAGTTAAAATTTTAAAACCATACTTATCTGCGATTGCGTTATAAGCGAAGAGCATTGAGTTCTCGCTGTTTGCCAGTGTTCCGTCGAAGTCAAATATTAAACATTTATATTTCATTAAAATACCTTTCTATTGGTTTTAAAATATTATAACATAAAATAAAAATTAAGTTAATTATTTTGTGCTTTTGCCAGGTTTAATGATAAATTATTATTTACGATATCGTTATATGAAAATGAAATTACATTTTCCTTTCCGTCCTTTTTTGTTTGAATGGTAAATATATTATTATACGCATTTAATATTATGCCTGTATCAGTGATTATTTTTCCTCTTGATATTTTTGAAGTGAAGTTAATTTCCTTTCCAACATTTTTTAAAATTATATCCTTTGCGTCCATAAAGGAATATTTTGGCATTTTCATGTTTTACCTCCCACCAATTTATATTATAATTTTTACCAAATATTCAAAATTTAAACTAATATTTGAAATATAAAGGAATTATTATGAAAAATTTTGAAGTTTTGACATTATTTTTATATTGAAATATTTAAAAATTTTTACTAAAATTGAAAATAAAGTCAGTAAAAACAACACTAATTCAGCACTGTATTTGACTTTTTTTTAAAATGTGTTAAACTAAAGAGGTGTTAAATGTAAGAATTATTGTGTTTTTTCTTGCCATTATATAATCATTTTAGATTATAAGTAAAGGGAGGCTGTTTTTTATTATGAAGTTTAAGTTTGTGCTTAGGCGCAACGAAGCAAAACATTTAGACAATGCTTATAAACAAATGTTAAAACGTGAAAACAGACAACACATAGCAAAAGAAACTCATCTTTTAAATGAAAATAAAAGCTTGTTTAAGCAGATAGACAGTATAGATAAACCAAAAAAAGAACCGTCAAAGTTTGAGCAGTGGTATATGGATACGTGGATATACGGTCAGGTTCAGGAGATAAAAGAAGACTTAAAAGACAACTGGTATGTATTTAAGTATCACGTCAGAAAATTTAGATATATCTTTTTAGATAAGTTAGATTATGTGGCAGACCACAGTTTTCAGTTTGCCGCAGGTTTTCTTGCGCTTGTTTCTTGTATGGTTGGAGCATTTGTTTATAATCATATGTTTGGATATGAGGTGACTTTCAACGGAGAGAATATCGGAATTGTAAAAGATACAAAAGAATTTGAAAATGCGATGAAAAAGGTCGATTCAAATTTATCCGAATGGTATGCAAATCCGAGTATTTTTTATGAAAAGTCTGTAAGCTACAGGAAAGTGCCTATAAAAAAATCAAGCGATATATTAGATGAAAAAAGCTGTGAGAAAAATATTTACGCTTCAAAAATGGATTTATTTTGCAGCGGCAGCGTTATCACCGTAAACGGAGAAGAGACTGTCAGGGTTGCGAGCAAGGAGCAGGCAAAGACGGTTATCAATAATATAGGCAGAAAGTATGAAAAAGAAAAGTCAAATGAAAGACTTATTAAAAAAGCACAGGTTGACCAAGATTTAGCTTATGTGGATAAGATTGTATCTCTTGATTCGGTTCAGCCGGTTGAAAATGCGATAGGATATTTAAACGGGGAAAGCAATGCACTTCAAAATCATGGCGGAAGTGATGCAAAGACTCTTCTTAACGAAACTGATGATGGAAGGGAGCTTGTCAGTGCATTAAATTTCAGGGCGAGCGATTTTTCTTCGGGAAATGCCGAGGATGCAAGACCTGAGCTTACTATTAGGACAGTAAAAGAGGTTACGTACACTGAGGATATAAAGTATAAGACAGAGTATCAAGACGATGCTGAAATATATGTAGGCGAAGAAAAGGTTAAGAGGAAAGGGAAGAAGGGAATCAAGAAGGTTACTGCCATTAACACTTATAAGAATGGTAAGGTTGTAAAATCTGAAGTTAAGGATAAAAAGGTTGTTGAAAAGCCTGTTGTAAAACTTGTTGCCAGGGGAACAAAACCACTTCCTCCTGTTACGAGTACGGGGACATTCTTAATGCCTGCATCAGGTCAGATTTCAGCGCTTAATAAAGCAGGTTCTCACGCAGGATACAGGGCGGTTGATATAGCAAATCCGATGGGAACGCCGATTTATGCTTCTGATACAGGTGTTGTAACGAGGGCGAGCTGGTATGGTGGATATGGAAACTGTATTGAAATTAAGCACGAAAACGGATATTCAACCCTTTACGGACATAATTCAGCCATATTGGTCAGTGTCGGACAAAAGGTTGAACAGGGTGAACAGATTGCACGAATGGGAAGCACAGGAAATTCAACGGGACCGCACTGTCACTTTGAAATTAAGATAAACGGTGTAAGACAAATTATATTAAATTATTTCACGTATTTAAGTAATGGAATTCACGTTAATGCGTTACAATAGTTATAATAAAAAAGCCGAGTGTTCGGTTTTTTTTATTTATAATCTTTTTTAAGATAATTGTGAGATATAACAAAAACATTGTAAAACGATGTCA
>CAMSGF010000217.1 GCA_947058225.1 uncultured Eubacteriaceae bacterium | reverse complement strand
GATGATATTATCGTCCTTTTTGTTATATTCTCTTCCTTAAAAGAAGACAGTATTAAACATATAACGTATATACATCCTGCCATAAACGAATAGTTCGCAAAGTAAAAAAAATGTAGCTGCATTGGATAGATTTTCCGTATCTAACTTGGTAGATATTTTTACCTTTGAATCATTAGATAACACTTCATTTACTTTGTTTATAATATCCTGTTCATCATCATAATATTTTGAATACGTCTTTGTCACTTTTATATATCTGTTTAAAAGAAATTCAGTATAAGATGCGTTATAATCTCCTGTCGATTTAATTTTGATTTCAGGGTCTTTTCCATTAAGTAAATTTTTTGAGTAGTTTTTAGGTATGTATATTATATAATTCAAATTTCTGTAAAACAGTGCATCATTTAAAGCATCTTTATTATCACTGATAGATTTAATAATACAGTTTTTTTCTAAATATTTTACAAGATTTTCGCTTAAAGCCCCGTTTTTATCCTGATTTTGTATAAATACGTCCGGTTTTTGTGCGATAAAGTTTGTGGATGTATCGCCTGATTTAAGGGAAAACCCTCCAAAGAAAATCAAAATCACAGTGTATAAAATAATTGGAATTTTACATTTGTTAAGCACTTTCAAGAAGGTATTAAAGACTATCATATTTTTGCCTCCTTAACTTAAAAAATGAAATTATAAGCATTATAAAAGAAAATACAATAAGACTTATTATATTAAGCCAAAATCTGTCTAATGTGTCATAATAATACAGTGAATAAAATCCGTCTGTTATCATATTTGCAGGATTAAGTTTATTAACTATCGCTACATTTGTGTCTATTATATATTTCATTGTAATTCCCATCATACCCGATAAAAAACATCCAAGCATTGTAAGAGCGATTAATATCCCCGTCTTTGTATTTTCATTTGATTTAAAGGCTGAACCCACCATAATTCCAAGTGAAAGCCCCGCAAAAGAACCTACGAGGGATAATAATATTATAAGAGGCAGGTTACTTCCGTAGTCCACTTTCAGTATAAAAACGGTGTATGAAAAAAGTAAAATTAAGCCTGTTAGTTGTATTATGTAGCTTGCGATTAAACTTGTTATGAGGAATTTACCTTTTTTGGTAGGACCTACAAAAACTCTTTTTCCGGTGTCGCTTAAGTTAGGCATATTTTGATTTATAGCCTCCATTGAGAGTATCCCTCCGTAAAGACAGGCCATTGCGATTAATGTATAAAATTCTATCATTGTATAGCTTAAATTTTTATTTGAAGTATCTTTGATATTCGTTTCTTCTTCATTTAAGCTGTCAATAGTATCGTCCTTTAATTTTTGAGCGTCTATATTAAACTCTCCGTTTTTTATCATATTTTCCACTTCTTTGTCTATTACGTCGGTTAGCATTTCTTTTTGCTGCATAATTTCATCTACTGCAAATTTAAGGACTGTTTCATTGATACCGTTGGAGTTTATGGTTATTACAGGTTTTTCGCCCTTTAACATAACATATCCTGAAATTTCTTTGTCTTTTAAAAGATTTTTTGCTTCTTTTAATGAAGTGTACTTTGTGGAAAAAAGCCTATCCTCCCCTTCTTCACTTAAGATTTTTATAGATTCTTTGAACACATCGTTTTTTACAAAGTCATCATTTTTTACAACTGCTATGTTAATAATGTCCAACTTTTCATTGTTTTCAATGTCAGAAAAGGCTAAATTAAACATAGTTGCAAGTATTAAAGGAAAGGCAATGGTCCAAAATACCAATGTTTTCTTTTTAAGCATTATTTTTAAAGAATAAATTAAATTAAACATTAATCTCTAAGTTCCTTTCCCGTCAGTTCAAGGAAGACGTCATTTAATGTCGGTCTTTTGGAATATATTTGGTCGTAACTAATATTTTCTTCTCTTAAAAAGTCCATAAGGTGAATTAAATTATTCTTTCCTTTTTTATACGTTATGGATAAATTTGTTGCAGTTAGGCTCACTTTATCTACATTATCAAGCTTTTCTATTTTTTCCACATTCTCTTTTTTAAAATCTTTAACTTCAAGTGTTATTATTTCTTCAATTTTAGTTAGTTCCTTTAATTCTTCAGTGGTTCCCTTTGCTAAAATCTTCCCTTTGTCTAAGATGATAATTCTGTCGCATATTATTTCCACTTCTTCCATATAGTGTGTGGTATAGACGATAGTTGCTCCCCTGTCCCTTAAAGTCTTTATTCCGTCTAAAATATTATTTCTGCTTTGTGGGTCTACTGCGACAGTTGGTTCATCCAAAAAAATAAGGCTTGGCTTATGTGCTATTCCGCATGCTATATTAAGCCTTCTTAAAAGACCTCCTGAAAGCTGTTTTGGATAGAATTTTTTAAATTCTTCAAGTCCGACAAGTTCGATTGCATCTTCGATATATTCTTTTCTTGTTCTTTTGTCTTTTATGTAAAGCCCACAAAAGTAGTTTATATTGTCATATACATTAAGTTCTTCAAATACCGCTACATTTTGAAAAACAACTCCTATTTTGCTTTTTATGTCGTATGAATCGGGTTTCATTTCTTTTCCGAAAATTTTTA
>CAMSGF010000216.1 GCA_947058225.1 uncultured Eubacteriaceae bacterium | reverse complement strand
AAACAGTGCGTGGTGTTGGTTATAGGTTAGAGGTGCAGGCATGACAAAGAAAATCTTTATTTATATAATATGTTTAAATATTTTATAAAAGGTTAAATTTTATCTAATGTAAACTATTTGGTTTAAATTGGTTTGAATTTTATTGCTTTTATTTCCCTTTCATAAAAAATGTTATTACATTTGATTTTTTATAAATAAACATTATACTCCAATTTTTTTTATAAAACAATTGTGTTTTAGTAAAATAAATATAAAAGTCTTTGTATTATATCTTATTTGTCAAAAGTTTAAAATTTTGTTATAATCCATATGAAAAAACAAAAGGAAGAAAATATGAGAGCAGTTGTACAAAGAGTTACTCATTCGAGTGTGAAAATTAATGGAGAAATGGTATCAAAAATAGAAAAAGGCTTTAACGTTCTTTTGGGTGTTGATGAAAATGACACAAAAGAGGATGCAGATTATCTCGTTAGAAAAATATCAAAGCTTAGGATATTTGAAGACGGGGAAGGAAAACTAAATTTAAGTCTTAAGGATGTAGGAGGGGAAGTTTTGGTTGTATCGCAGTTTACGCTTATTGCAGATACGAAAAAAGGCAACAGACCAAGCTTTATCCACGCAGCAAAAGAAGATAAGGCGGTTCCTCTTTATGAGTATTTTGTAAGGGAATTAGAGGGTCAGGGTTTAGTTGTAAAGACAGGTGAGTTTGGAGCGGATATGGAAGTTAATATCGTAAATGACGGCCCTGTGACGATACTTTTTGATACAAGTAATATGAGGTAGTTTATGACTGATGTAGATAAATATCTGTTGGAAAAATTATCATCGGATAACATATGCAAGACAAAAAAGATTATGGGTGTGTTTATAGATGAGCTTTACTGCTATATTACAAAGGAGATAATAAACACGAAGTCCATAACTTATTTCATAGAAAAAATACTGGAAGAAGAACCTATTGAAAAAATTATTATAAGTGAAAGTGTCGATGATGATATACAAACACTTTTAGTAAATTATTTAACTAAAAATAAGGTAAAGTTTCTTTTTACAGACGACTATGACGAGGAAACGGGTGCGTATATGGTATTTGTGGCAAAAAGCGGTATACAAAGAAAAGAAATGGAATATAAGACAGATATTCCATATAAATATTTAGACCACATCGGGAACAGCCTTTGTAAAAACTGTTATAAGGAAATAGAAAAAATAAATGCAGACTATGCCAAAAGATTCAAAAAGCCTTCGCTTTTTAAAGCTAAAGAGTGCATTGTATGTAAAGATACAAAAGAAAATAAAGAAGATTTTTATTTATAGGAGAGATGTATGGATATAAAAATATTAAGTGTAGGACCTATCGGAACAAATTGTTATATTTTAAGGGAAAATGACAAGAGCATTATTATTGACCCTGCTTTTAATGATGAAAGAATTAGGGAGAGTGTGAAAGATACTGATGTCGAATATATACTGCTTACGCACGCACATTTTGATCATATTATGGGTCTTGAGTATGTAAAAAGTTTTACTAATGCACCTATCTTAGTTCATGAAGCAGATGAAGAGATGCTTTCTGATTCAAGAAAGAACGGTTCGGCAAGTTTGACCTTTGAAAATATGACTTTTCCAAAAGCGGATAAACTTTTAAAGGATAATGATGATATAGATTTTGAGGGAAAGAAAATAAAGGTCATTCACACTCCCGGCCATACAAAAGGCTCTGTCAGCTTTTTAATTGACGATTCATTATTTTGCGGAGATACACTTTTTTTCCATTCAATCGGAAGATATGATTTATACGGAGGGAATTTACTAAGTCTTGAAGATTCAATAAAAAATAAGCTATACAAATTAAGTGATGATACAATAGTGTATCCGGGACATGGAGAATATACGACTATAGGGGAAGAGAAGAAAAACAATGGTTTCTTCAGAGCATAGTTATAATTACATTTTGGATAAAAACATCAAGCAGGAGTACGTGAGGGAAATTGCTATGATGTTTTTTCCTGTTACATATAAAAAATTAAAAATAAAAGTGTATGTTAAAGATAACGATGTAACAGTTTCTTTGGATAACAAAATTAAAACACAACACATTAAGTTAAGCATTAAAAATGCTTGTAAAAAAGCATTGTATTTACTTTTAAAAGATATTACAGGGATGAATTTTCCATATGGAATTTTAACTGGTGTAAAACCGCTTAATACATTACTTCCGTTTAAAGATAAAAACAGAGATGAGTTAAAGGAAATTTTAATAGATGATTATCTCGTAAGTGAAAATAAAGCTGATTTGATTTTGGACACGAGGGAAAATGAAAGTAAATTTAACAGGAATTTGTTTGGAATGTATATTCATATTCCATACTGCCCAAGTAGGTGTGAATATTGTTCTTTTCCCTCTTTTATATGCAGGGAAGATGATTCACGTTTGGATGAATACACTGATGCACTTATATATGAACTTGAATACTTTAAAGATATAATTTCTTTATGCGATATAAATACTTTGTATATAGGAGACGGATCCAGGAGCTGCAGGGAGGATGTCTGACGGTTAAGGATGGGAGGAT
>CAMSGF010000215.1 GCA_947058225.1 uncultured Eubacteriaceae bacterium | reverse complement strand
GCTTTCCGGGCCAGATTGGAGCAGAAGGGGTATAAGCTGGATAAATGGAAACGGAATTGACTTTTGTAAATATGTAAAAAGTGTAAGTAAAACTTCTGTGATTTTTTTGACTGCAAATGATACGGAGATAGATATTGTAACAGGTCTTGAAAATGGAGCGGATGATTATATAACAAAGCCATTTTCCCTTGCTGTGCTTAGGGCAAGGGTTAATACTGTGCTTAGGCGAAATGAAAATAACAATCGTTATAAGGATGATAAATTCATATTTGATTTTGATAATATGAGTTTTTTTGTTTGTGAAAGTGAAGTTTTTTTAAGTAAGACAGAACAAAAACTTTTAAGGCTTTTTATTGAAAACAAAGGAATAACTTTAAACAGGGAGATGATTATTGAAAGAGTGTGGGGTTGTGATATGGAGTTTGTTGAAACAAATGCTCTATCCGTTGCGGTGAATAGACTTAAAAAGAAACTTGACAATCCTCCTATAAAGACAGTCTATGGGATAGGTTATGTATGGGAGGAGAACATTAACCGATGATTTATATTTTATTAATTATTATATTGTTTTTAATATGTTTAATGGTATTTATGTATACAAAAACAGAGAATACATTAGGGCGGGTTGAGAAAATGATAGATTCTGTCATTGATGATGATTTTGAACAGGAGAATTTTAGTGAACATCACCTGTCAAAGATTGAAGAAAAATTATCCAGATATTTAATACAAAGAGAAAAGAGACTTGAAGATTTAAGTGCAGAAAAGACATCTATTCAACAGCTGGTTAGTGATTTATCCCATCAAACGAAAACTCCCATTTCAAATATATTACTATATGTCGACCTTTTAAACGAAAAGACAGACGACAGAGAGCTTCTTGATTTAATCGAATCTATAAAAGGTCAGTCTGATAAGCTCAATTTTTTAATACTTTCTCTTGTTAAAATTTCACGCCTTGAGAATGATATTATAACCCTTAACCCAAAGAAAAATAATGTTAATGCTTTATTTGAAGATACGAACTATATTTTAATGGCAAGAGAGAAGAACATAAAATTTTATATTGAAAATTGTGATGAATTATATGCAAAGTTTGATTTGAAATGGACAAGAGAGGCAGTGTTTAATATCGTGGACAATGCGATAAAATATACTGATTTTGGCGGAGAGATAAATGTCAGTTTTACACGTTATGAATTTTTTGTTAGGATAGATATAAAAGATAACGGAATTGGTATAGAAGAAAATGAAATTCCAAAGATATTTACGAGGTTTTACCGTTGTATGAGTGCATCTGATAAAGACGGTGTTGGAATCGGACTTTATTTATCGAGGAAGATAATATCAATGCAAGGCGGATATATAAAAGTAAAATCAAAGGTTTTTAAAGGCAGTGTCTTTTCAATATTTATACCGATAAATTAGTTTAAAGGAGATATAAAATGAGGATGATTGCACTGCTTAGGGGAGTTATGCCTTTTGGAAAAAACAAAATACCAAAGATGAGTTATCTTTCTCAGATTTTAGAAGAATCTGTCTTTAAAAATGTAAGCACGTATATTCAAAGCGGAAATATTTTTCTCGATACGAATTTGAGTATAAGAGAGACATCTGATAAAATTCACGACGTAATTTTTGATAATATCGGTGCTGATTTAGATGTTATTATAAAGACAAAAAGTGAGTTTGAGATTTCCATAAGAGAAAATCCATTTGATAGAGATTATGATTATTCAAGAATTCATCTCGTTTTTACAAATGATAATATAAAGAAAGATAGATTGGATGAAGTTTTAAAGATTAATTTTTTTGAAGAGAAATTTTTTGTGGGTAGTGAGTGTATGTATATGTATTTGCCAAAAAGTGCAGGGGAAAAGAAGTTAAACAACAATTTTTTAGAAAAGAAACTTGGCATTGTATGCACTACGAGGAAATTAAATGTAATAAAAAAACTATGTGAAATTGAAGAAAATAACGAGAAAATGAGAAAGGAATTATTATGAAAAGTGCGATAGTTTATACGAGTAAAACGGGAACGACAAAAAAGTGTGTCGATATGCTTTTGGAAAGGTTAGATAATGCAGTATCATTTGATTTGGAAAAAGAGAGTGTGGATATTTCAAAATACGATATGGTAATTATAGGAAGTCCCATAAGAATTGGTATGATGAATAAAAATGTGAAAAAATTTATAAATGATAATGAAGAAATATTAAAAAATAAGAAGTATGCATTTTTTATATGCTGCGGGTTTATAGATGATTATAAGAGGTATTATGAGGAAAACGTGGGGAGCGAATTATTGGAAGGTGCTATATTCTATGATACATTTGGCGGTGAGATGGATATTGATAAGCAGAAGGGATTTGATAAGATGGTTGTGAAAATGGTCAGTAAAAAGATAAAAAATGTGAGCGATATAAAGATATTTGAAGATAGGATTGATTCGTTTGTCAGGGTTGTTAGTGAGGGGTAGTGTGGAGGGGCGGCGGCTTTTAAAGGAGGTGATTTTGAAAATTTATTTTCAAAATCACCTCTTTTTAAAAGTTCAGGCGAATTTTATTCGCCTGTCAGTGAAG
>CAMSGF010000214.1 GCA_947058225.1 uncultured Eubacteriaceae bacterium | reverse complement strand
ACTGACCACATACCTGCGTGCAAAGTATTAATATCATTGAAGCTATAAAGCCATAGTGAAAATGAATCACCGAACACGCTGCCAAGTATTATCATAATAATTACCGTCACAACATTTATTACAAAGTATGATAAAAATGACATCAAAACTTTTGCCTTTTTAAATGAATGTCCCGCTGCTATTGACACATAAATCTGCGTTATGTTTGACATAAATCCCACAATTATAAGGATAATTCCTTCAAGTAAGAATAAAAATGTATTACCGCCGCCTAAATATTTAATACTGTCTCTCCATAATTCGCCCAAACCTTTAAATATAGCTGAAAATGAAATATCTCCGCTCCCAACCATAATGAACATAATCGACAGTGTCACAACCAATGTTGCAAGAAAAGTCCAAACTATTCCGCTGATGATTTTATTCGTAATTTCCTGCATATTGGTAATCGGAAGAGTATGGGTTAAATATCCTTCATTTCCAAAGTTGCTTTTATAAAAACGCATAATCAGCGCCATCAGCACTATTACCACAAGTGCCATTATCGCAAGAGCATACACAAATGTTACAATTCCAACTAATTTGACTCCAATCCCTGTTGCACCTGCTTTAACATGACCAAGAAGGAATGCATTGATTATTGATAAAAGAAGCACTAAGCCGCTTACAGGGATAATCGTTCTTCCTGTTGCCTTAAATTCGTATTTTAATAATTTCTTTAACATCTGAATTCCTCCCTGAATAACTTATCTATTGATAAATTATGTTTTTCTCTTATTTCATCCGCATCTCCGTAAAGTGTTATATTTCCATTTTTTATGAATATCACTTCATCCAACACAGATTCAATATCAGCGATTAAATGAGTGGAGATTATAACTGTTGCATCTTCTGAATAGTTATTGATAATAGTGTTTAAAATGTAATCTCTCGCTGCCGGATCAACCCCACCGATTGGTTCATCGAGCAAAAATAACTTTGCATCTCTTGACATCGTTAATATAAGTTGAACCTTTTCTCTGTTACCTTTTGATAGACTTTTAAGTGACATTTCTCCGTTTATGTTTAAATTTGAAAGCATATCATACGCAGTTTCCTTATTGAAATTATCATAAAAATCATCAAAAAACTCTACCAATTCCCTAACCTTCATCCATTCATTTAGATAATCTTTATCCGGAAGATAAGCGACTATCTTCTTTGTTTCAACTCCCGGTTCCATTCCATCAATCAATATACTTCCGTTTGTTGGAACCAACAATTTGTTTAAAAGTTTTATAAATGTCGTCTTTCCGCTTCCGTTTGGGCCTAAAAGTCCGACTATTTTTCCCTTTGGAATTTCAAGGTTTATGTCTTCAAGCGCAGTTACGTGTAGAAATTCTTTTCTCAAGTTTTCTACTTTTAAAATACTTTCCATCTTATTCCCTCCTTTTTGAATTAATTAATATTGTTTAGAAAGTCTGTGGCTTTTTTTTTTGTCAAAGCCGATTTGTTCCATCTCGTGCAAATAATTTTTTACATACTCATTTGCCATTTCTTCTCTTCTTCTTCTTACAACCTCCTCATTGTCGGTTACAAATCTTCCGCTGGTTCTGCTGGAATGGACGAGTTCGTCCTGTTCCAATTTGCTTAGTGCTTTTTGCATTGTGTTCGGATTCACCCCTGCTTCCAGTGCGAAGTCCCTAACCGAGATGAGTTTTGAGCCGATGTCGTATTGTCCTGTCAGTATCCTTTGTTCTATTACTGTTGCAATTTGTAAATATATTGGTCTATCATCATTAAAATCCCAACTCACATTGGTTCCTCCTTTTTAAAAATTTACAAGCTCATGTTGTACTACTGTATTATTGTGTTACTGTATTACTTGTATAATACAATAATACACATTGACCTATACTTTGTCAACACTTTTTTTAAAAAAATTATAAAAAAATAAAAATTCATCAGTTTAAGAATATTTTAAATATCTTTAAAATACTGATAATAAAAGACTTTTAGATTAATAATTGTAAATTGAAATTTATAAAAGTTTTTTAGATTGAAACAAAAAATATAAACTTATAAAAGTTTCTATTATTTTTTCTTATACATTATATAAATGTATAAAGTATAAAAATAACAAATATATGTGCTGATATATAAGAAAAATTTACAGTAGAAAAAATAAAAAGCAGATATGCACGAGAAGAAAAGTTACTTGTTAAAAGAAAAGTTACTCATTTTTTATAAAATTTGTCGGACGTTTGTTATAGATGTACTGCGATTTTGTGTAAGATTACATTAAGATATAAAATATTAAAGCATAGTATTTAAGCTATTATCTGATATATACTATATAAAAAATAACAAAGTTTATTGAAATACTGAGTATAGTTTATTGAAAAAACTTTTATAAAAGATTTTTAGATTGAAACAAAAAATATTAATTTATAAAAAATTTTTATTATACATTATATATAAATGTATGAAATATATATTTTTATAAAACAAAAAAAACTATATAAAAGATTTATTTAAAATATTTTGTATGAAAAGCTAAATTAAAAAATTATCTTGATGGACTATCACAACGCAAATAAAGAAAATTGGCAAGACT
>CAMSGF010000213.1 GCA_947058225.1 uncultured Eubacteriaceae bacterium | reverse complement strand
TATCTTTTTTAGTGCAGTTTTTAACAGGCACAATGATACATCATTTGTTTTATCCTCTGTTAAGGATAAGAGATTTTTGGAGATAAAGGATAATATATGTATTAAATTTAAAATAAATTTAGATAATGTGAAACTATATCTATTCAATGTAAAAAATGATTTAATTCAAAAGAAATTTTGTGCAAAGATGAAGTATCCTTGCTCATTTGTAAACAGTTTTATTTTGTTTAACACCGGTAAAGTTAAAGATTTAGGTGGATTTGATATATATGTTCCTTTAGCTGAAACACTTATGAGCGAAAAAATAAAGGATGGACACTGGGAATATACAAACTGTGCTATAATATACGATGAAGATGAGAGGGATATTGACGAACTTATTGCGATAAAGCAGGCTAATTTATACTATTTAAAACTTATAGGAGAAGGAGAAAATACGTTTTATAATTTTTTATACAGAATATACGCCATAAACGGAATGTTTAAATTTATAAAGGTATTATTCTTTGTTTTTATGAGTTTGGGTTGGATATTTGATTATATAAGTACTAAGTTGTTCGTAGTCTTTTTATCCATTCTAATTATAACCCGCATAATAATTGATTTTTATACATTTTATATAAGCAGAAAGGTTTTGAAATAATGGCTTACGATTCTATTACAAATTATGCTTTGATAAAACAACTTCAAAATATAATCGGTGCAAAAGTAAATAAAATTTATTCACCTACGAAAAATGAAATAGTCCTGCATTTATTTTTAAGTGATAAGATAACACTTTTATTAAATGCAAGCCCTGCATCCGCAAGGGTGCATTTTATTGAAAAATACAATGCTTCAATGAAAGAACCGCCGAATTTTTGTATGCTACTTAGGAAGTATTTAACGGGTGCGGTTGTAAAAGATGTATGCGGCCATAATTTTGACAGGGTTATTAAGATTACGTTTGAAACGATAAATATGTTGGGTGATTTTGTGGATATGTCTTTAATCGTAGAGATTATGGGAAGAACTTCAAATATAATTCTTGTAAATGAAGAAAACGGGATTATTGTAGATTCCATAAGGCATATTATCAGTGATAAATCAAGGCAGATTCTTCCAAAATTATCCTATGAATATCCTCCGTTAGACAGATTTAATCCGATGGAATTTGATTTGTATAAGGCAGCGGACAGGTTTATGTCGTATTATGATAAAAATATAAAGCATGCGCTACAATCTACATTTAACGGCTTCAGCCCTGTTGTATTAAAGGAATTTTGTTTTAAAAATAACATTGAGTTTGATAAGGGAATTGATGAGTTAAGTTATGAAGATGCAGTAGATATTATAAAAAAAGTAAGTGAGATGTTTTTAAGTTTAGATTTATCTTATAATATTTACAAAAAGAATGGTAAAAATTATGATTTTTCCTGTGTGGAATATGATATATATGAGGGTTTGGAAAAGGTTCGTTTTGAAGATGTTTCATCTATGATAGAAAGCTATTATTTTGATTTTGACAGGATAAATCGCTTAAAGAGTGTGTATAATGATTTGTATTTACAGTTAAATCAAAAATTAAACAAGGAAAGAAATAAATTAAAAGTAAGAAAAAAGGAATATGAAAAATCAAAGAATGCGAATGAATATAATGAGATGGGGCAGTTGCTTTTAAGCAATATACACCTTATTAACAAAGGTGATGAAAAAATCAAGGTGAAAAATTTCTTTGATGAAAACAAAGATATAACAATCAAATTAAATCCTGCACTTAGTGCATCGCAAAATGCCAACAGATATTTTAAAAAATACAATAAGGCGATTAATGCAAAGAAGTATCTCGAAAGTTTATTAAAAGAAAATGAACAGATGATATATTTTCTTGAAAGTGAGCTTTTGTATTTAAACAATGCGAGAGATTATGAAGAGGTCTTGCAAATAAAGGATACTTTAATTAGTGAAGGAATATTTAAAAAAAATAAGAGAAATGAAAAGAAGAAGGAAATTAAAGCGAAGCCTCTTAAATTTATTTCAGATGATGGGTTTGAAATATACGTTGGGAGAAACAGTCTTGACAATGATTATCTGACGAGGGTTTTTGCAGGTAAAAATGATTTATGGCTTCATACCAAAGATATTCCATCCAGCCACGTTATAATAAGGACGAACAATGGGAACTATTCTGATGAAGCACTTGATTTTGCATCGAAACTATGTGTGTATTATTCCAAAGGGAAAGATTCTTCCAAAGTTTTTGTAGATTATACTTATATTAAATTCGTGAAAAAGCCAAAGGGTATGAAGGAGGGCAAGGTTATTTATACCGATAATAAGAGCGTTGTGGTAAGTCTTAGTGAACGTGATAAAGATGAGATTTTGAATATGGTTAGGAGATAGTTTTATATTTAAGTTGTTTTTTGAGGAGGGGTGCGGCGGCGGCTTTTAAAAAGGGTCAGATTTTTAAATTTATTTAAAAATCATACCTTTTTAAAAGTTCAGGCGATTTATAAATCGCCTGTCAGTGAAATGCATGGCATTTCACCCGCCGCCGCACCTTACATTCTTACATTCTTACATTCTTACATTCTTACATTCTTACATTCTTACATTCTTACAT
>CAMSGF010000212.1 GCA_947058225.1 uncultured Eubacteriaceae bacterium | reverse complement strand
AGTTTTGAACCTACACCTTTATACAGGGATAACTTGTTCGGTTATGTATGTCACGCCTCGATACTCAGTGGAAGACAAAAGTATCAGACGGTTAACCCACCTATCTTTTTGATAGGGATCAAAATTTGCCTTTTGTTATTGGGTAAAAAAGGACCTTAACAGGTCCTTTTTTTGTATAAAAATTCAATTTTGTTTTTAATTATTCCAAATTTGCGTGATTTGACCACATCGATTCGTTTATAGGCTCGTTTTTCATATCTAAAATCATAAGTGTTATCGTATCGCCAAGAAGAAGTAACGACTGTTCGAATAGGGAAGTCATCGGCTGATTGGAATTAACTTGGTCCGGTAGGTTTTTCTTTGATTTTACGGGAATCCTTACGAATACATCGGTTATTTCTTTTAAAGGGTTATCTTCTATTGCTCCGATATGTGCGATTTTTGCGTTAAATTCCTTTGCTTTAAATGCAATTCCCTTTGGTATTAATGTGTTTCCGCTGCCTGAGCCTACGATTAATAAGTCCTTATCGGTGATAGGAGGTTCTGTCGTCTGTCCAACCATATATGTGTCATATCCTATGTGTTTAAGCCTTTTTGCCATACATTCGAGCATTGTGAGAACCCTTCCCACTCCTATAAAAAATATTTTTTCTGCTTTATTCATTTCTTCAATTAAGTTCATAACCTGATTTTCATCGATTTTTCCAAGAGAATTTTTAAGTTCTTCAATTATCATTTGAGAATTATTTGTATATGTATTCATTGTTTACTCCTTTTTTACTTATATTATACTTAAAATCTGTAAAAAATAAAGTAAAGTGACATATAAAAAGATTTTTTTATTTTTCTTTAAAAATTTTAATTGAATATATAAAAAAAATATGTTATAATCACTAAGTATATATATTTTGCGTGTAAATAATATCAACAGGAGGAAAAATAATGAGTGCAAAAATAAAAGATGTGGCTAAAAAAGCAGGTGTATCTATTGCAACTGTTTCAAGAGTAATTAATAACGTTCCTTTAGTAAATCCACAGACAAAAGAAAAAGTTTTACAGGCAGTAAAGGAAACAGGATACAGACCAAATGCGATAGCAAGAAGTCTTAAGCTTCAAAAAACCGATACTATAGGTGTACTCATCTATGACATAACGAAACCCTATTATACGCAAATATCCAGAGGTATACAGGATATACTTTCTATGGAGGGATATAACATTATTCTTTGTAACGGAGATTCAAATCCTGATAAAGAAGAAAATGCGATGGATTTATTCTTTCAAAAGCAATGTGACGGAATTATATATATAGGAAAGTTTTTCCCTGATAATATAAGACAAAAACTTGATTATATGAACACTCCAACCGTTATATGTTCTTCCAAAGATGAAACGGGAACTTATCCAAGCGTTGTAAACAGTGATTATAATTCATCATATGAAATGGTGAAATATATAAATGATTTAGGGCATAAAAAGATTGGGTTTATAAATGCAAAAGAGGACAAGTCTTATTGTGCAAAGATGAGAGGAAACGGAGTTTACAGTGCATTTAGAGATTTAAAAATAGATATAAATGATGACTGGATTGCATATGGTGATTATACTATGTATTCGGGATATGAATGTGCGAAGATGATTTTAGCAAAAAAGGAAAAACCGAGTGTTATAATCTGCGGAAATGATGAAATGGCAATCGGAGCAAAGAAAGCTATCATTGAAGAGGGGTTAAAAGTGCCTGATGATATAAGTCTTGTGGGCCTTAATTCTTTGGAGATGGGGCGATGGGCAGTTCCTTCAATAACGAGTGTCAATAACTATATGTATGATTTGGGAGCGGTAAGTGCGAGAATGCTCTCAAAGATGATTTCAAAAGAAGTTGTCGTGGAAAAAGAAGTTATTATTTCACACGAAATAGTAAAGGGTGAATCGGTAAAAAAAATAAAGTAGTAAAATAAAACCTCCGAAACGGAGGTTTTTTTATTTGCTTTTTTTTGTAATTTACTAAATAACAAATTACTTTTTAATAAGTTTTTGTTTAAGTTATATGAAGTATATTTTGATTTTGTAAAATTTTATACTATTTACAATGACATTATATTTTCTTTTTTTGCGTTCTTTATTAATAAGATAATGTTTTATTGTGGAAAAATATAAAAATTACATATTAAATTTTCTAATACTTGTAGTGAGTATGGGGAATTGTTTTATTAGAAAAATACAAAGAGCATTAACTTATATTATGTATAAAACAGTTTATTTTTTATTGTGTTCGTATAATCATATTTCAGAGTATAAATTTTCCTTTCCATTTTTAATAGCAGATAATTAATTGTATTTGTATTGTAAAGTTTTACAATATCTGTTGACACTTGTTCCGTTTATGAGGTATAATATATTTAACTTGATTAGAACTGACAGATAAAGTCAGTTGATTTGACCGATTTATATTTAAAATTAAAAAACAAACAGAGCGTGTTTTGTTAAAAATTAATTATATGTCTGTATAAAATTTGTTTGTTATATAGGTTCAGTGAGATTGAATTTGAGGAGGTGTTTTATAGTAAGTTTTACATTTGGAACAGTGATCTTTCCCATAGGGGCAGCGCCACATGAGGTAAC
>CAMSGF010000211.1 GCA_947058225.1 uncultured Eubacteriaceae bacterium | reverse complement strand
CAAGGGACTGCTGTCAATAGAAGCCATTAATATCCGGGATTATACCAAAGAAAAGATGTATTCAGTTGGAAAAATCCCCGGAGGATTTTTAAGAAGGGAAGGAAAAGCAAGTGAAAAGGCGACTCTTACCTGTCGTTTGATAGACAGACCCCTAAGACCGCTTTTTGATAAGGGCTTTAGAAATGAAGTTCAGGTTGTTGCAACGGTTATGGGAGTTGAACAGGATAACTCTCCTGAAATAACGAGTATTATCGGTGCAAGTTTAGCACTTGGAATAAGTGATATTCCATTTGACGGACCTGTTGGGGCTGTTAATGTAGGCTTAATAGATGGTGAATTTATTTTCAATCCAACAAGTGAACAAAGGGAAAAAAGCGATTTAAGTTTAACCGTTGCAGGAACAAAAGAAGCTATTTTAATGGTTGAAGCGGGGGCAAATGAAGTTAGTGAAGAAATTATGATTAAGGCTATCATAGGTGCTCACGAACACATTAAAAATATCATCTCTTTCCAAGAAGAAATTATAAATGAAATTGGAAAAGAAAAGGCTGATATCCCTTATTACAGACCAAGCGAAGAATTAAAGGAAAAGATTTACGAAGAGGCAAAAGAAGGCTTTAGGGATGCTTATACCATTCACGAAAAGCAGGCGAGGGAAAACAGAATTGAAGAAGTAAAAGAAGAAATTTTTGCAAAATATGAAGAAGAATTTCCTGAAATGGAACTTGATTTTAATGAATTGTTTGCAAAGATTATGAAAGAAATTGTAAGGGATATGATAACAACTGACGGAATAAGACCTGACGGAAGAAAAGTCGATGAAATAAGACCGATAACCTGCGAAGTGGGGAAGGTAAAAAGAGCCCACGGTTCAGGACTTTTTACAAGAGGTCAGACACAGGTAATGTCAATGGTTACGCTTGGGAATATAAGCGATGAACAGATAATTGACGGAATCGGAGAAGAAACGTCCAAAAGGTATATGCACCATTACAACTTCCCTGCATTTTCTGTCGGTGAAACCGGTCCTATGAGGGGGCCTGGAAGAAGAGAAATCGGACATGGTGCTTTGGCTGAAAGGGCACTTGTTCCTGTTATCCCTGAAATGGAAGATTTCCCTTATACAATAAGGGTCGTATCAGAAGTTTTATCTTCAAACGGTTCAACTTCACAGGCGAGTGTTTGCGGTTCAACGCTTTCTCTTATGGATGCGGGTGTTCCGATTAAAGACCCTGTTGCAGGAATTGCTATGGGGCTTATAAAGGAAGAAAACAAAGTTACGGTTTTATCCGATATTCAAGGCGTTGAAGATTTTTACGGAGATATGGACTTCAAGGTTGCGGGAACGGAAAAAGGGATTACTGCGATTCAAATGGATATAAAGATAAAAGGTATTGATGAAGCTATATTGACAGAAGCATTAAATAGAGCAAAAGTAGGCAGACTTTTCATTTTAGGAAAGATGAATGAAGCTATTTCCGCTCCAAGAAGTGAAGTTAGTAAATATGCTCCTAGAATGCTTACTATGGAAGTTCCTGTAGATAAGATTAAAGATGTAATAGGCCCCGGAGGAAAGATGATTAATAAGATTATCGATGAAACAGGTGTTAAAATTGATATTCTTGAAGACGGGAAAACTTTTGTAAGCTCTGTTGACAGGGACAGTGCATCAAGGGCTTTGGATATGATTAAACAGATTATAAAAGAAGTGGAAGTCGGAGATGTTTATAAGGGAATTGTTGCAAGGATAAAAGACTTCGGTGCGTTTGTAGATATAGGAAACGGAAAAGAAGGCTTGCTTCATATTTCCAAGCTGGCACATGAAAGAGTTAAAAAAGTAGAAGATGTGGTTAAGGTTGGAGATGAGGTTGATGTTAAGGTTGTTGAAATAGACAGACAGGGAAGAATAAACCTTTCTAGAAAGGCTTTGATAAAAAAAGATGACACTAAAGAAAACAAAGATTCAAATAGTTAATAAATCTCTTTATCCTATTCCAAAATATGCCACAACAGGCAGTGCGGGAGTAGATTTATATGCAAATATCACAGAGGATATAACCCTTGAATTTGGTAAAATTTCTCTTGTACCAACCGGTATATATATAAAGCTTCCTATCGGATATGAAGCACAGATAAGAGCGAGAAGCGGACTTGCCTTAAAGCATGGAGTCAGTCTTGTAAACGGAGTTGGAACTATTGATTCTGATTACAGAGGAGAAATAAAGGTCATTATGACTTTATTAAAGGATGAGCCTTTTGTAATTACTTCCGGAATGAGAATTGCTCAAATGGTTATAAGCGAGTATGTTACAGCCGAATTTGAAGAAGTTGATTTCCTTGATGAAACAGATAGGGGAAGCGGTGGTTTTGGCCACAGCGGAAAGTAAATGTAAATATAGTAAATTAAGAAAGCTTAAATTTTTGTTTAAGCTTTTTTTATTTCTGCTTTTGTTTTTTAATATTTTTATTGTTAAAATAATTTTTTTCATTTTATAGAATATATGTTTTATTTTAATATAATGTTTTTATAAAATATTTCATTATTAAATTAGTTTTTATTTTAAATAAATAAAAATTATTTACTTTATTTTCGTATCATACTTTTATAAAATCTCCAGATCG
>CAMSGF010000210.1 GCA_947058225.1 uncultured Eubacteriaceae bacterium | reverse complement strand
ACTTCTTTGTTATTTTTTTCGCCATCAGCACCGATGAGGTAAGTTTCACCCATCTTTTATTCTATAAACAAATTAATTTTATTTATATTCTAACTTTATTTTATTTATTATTAGCTATAAAATAAGATTAATATATAAGCATTATAACTTTAATTATGATAAGTTTCTATTTTATAATTTATTTATGTTATTAATATTTTTTTATCGTACTAACTTTAATATTATAAAATTATATTTTGTATTTAAAAGGATATTATATTTTACTTTTAACAAAATATAATATTTGATTTTATTTTTATAAATTATTTTATAAATTTATTTTGATATTTTTTATATGTTACATATAAAAACACACTGATAAAATCAGTGTGTTTAATTTTATTATTTTAAATTTTCAGGATTGGCACCTTTTAATTCATCAAGCACAAACATACCGTCCTTTCTTACAAGCACATCGTCAAAATAAATTTCTCCCCCACCCATTTCCTTTGTTTGAATGTTTACCAAATCCCAGTGAATTGAAGACTGGTTGTCATTGCTCGCCTCCTGATAACAACTTCCCGGTGTAAAGTGAAAACTTCCTGCAATCTTTTCATCAAAAAGAGTATCGAGCATAGGAGTGTGAATATATGGGTTTAACCCCAATGAAAACTCTCCGACATATCTCGCTCCATCGTCCATATCAAGAACTTCATTGATTTTTTCAGTGTTATTTGCCGTCGCATCGACAATCTTTCCATCTTTAAAATGAAGTACGATATTTTCATAAATAAATCCCATATAATCGCTTTTTGTATTAAAACTTATCATTCCATTTACGCTGTCTTTAATAGGAGCAGTGTATATTTCACCGTCTGGAATATTCATATTTCCAACGCAGGGAATTACGGGAATGCCCTTTATACTAAAAGTTAAGTCTGTTCCCGGACCTTTTATATGAACTTTATCCGTCTTTTCCATAAGCTCTTTAAGCGGAATAATCTGTCTTGCCATTTTTGAATAATCAAGGTTACACACATCGAAGAAGAAATCTTCAAACCCCTCTTTACTCATCTTTGCATTTTGTGCAAAACTTCCATTTGGGTATCTTAAAATTACCCACTTTGAATTATCAACCCTTTCCCTAAGCACCGGTCTTAAGACACTCGATTGCATAGTTATCTTTTCGCTTGGAACATCGCTTAATTCACTTTGGTTGTCGCTGCATCCTATTCCTATATAAGCATCTATCTGTTTCATCTCATAAAGTTCAACCTCATTTTGAAATTCAAGCTGTTCCCTCGTGCATCCAAGCAACAATTCTCTTGACACACTTTGATTTTTTAGCCTTACATAAGGATATGCTCCGACTTTATAAACTTCTTTTATTATAGCTCTCACTAAATCTATCGGCTCTTCACCGCCTGCTATTATAAGTATTTTTTCCTTTTCTTTCAGTTCACAGGAATAATTAACTAAATTTTTTGCAAGTTTTTTTATTCTCTCGTCCATAACTTTCTCCTTTTTACTTTGTAATAAGTATTTTACCACCTTTTAGGTGTTTTTAATACAATTTTAGTAAAAATTAGTAATTGTTTTAATAGAAGAATAGCACGTGTCATTTATTTAAATAATTCTTCTCTTTTATGTAAAAAAGCTTTTGTTAATGGTGTTAGTATATTTTCAGATAGCTGCTCTCCTTTCAAACTTTTCTTGAATTTTTCTGCAGTAGCTGAGTTATCAAATTTAAATATAACTTTTCCATTTTTAGAATCAAAATAATAATAATTTAAGTCAAATTGTTTATGATGGTTACTACATACCCAAACTCCATTATCTCCAGAATTAGCTAAAAAGTATTTTTTATAAAAGAAATCTCCACTATATTGGCTACTTGCTTCTATCATTTCTTGCAGTTTGTTAATTTTTATAAAATTATTAACTTCTTTTAAAGAAATTTTTTTTATTTGTTTAACTTCCCATAAATGAGCAGCCTCCAATAATTTCGTATCATCTTCTCCACAAATAATACATTCTGTGGCAATTCCTTTTTTACGGATATTGTTTCTGAACAATAGTTGATTTCTAATGTTATCTGATTTTTTGAATTTAAGATATGTATTATCAGCTTTTTTTATATCATTCATAAATTCTTCTGTTGTAGTATAATGTATATTGAGACCTGCTAAATTAATTATCTCTTGAACTTGCGTTGATATTTTTTCAGACACTTTTACTTCTTCTTGATTATACGCAAAATATTGTTTTCCTAATTTAAATTCTATTTTTGTGTTTTCATTGTCAGCTAATACTTTTAAACACCAACATCTTACTAAACTATCATATTGCTGTGCTGAAAGTGATTTAAAAATATATGTATATTTTTCAGTCATATAAGTTTTATTTCTATCATTATCCCCTATTTCTTTTTCATCACATTGTAAAAATGATGGTGTATTTCCAGTATTTTTATTGGAAATATATGCAATATCTCTTAGATATTTGTTAAAAGAAGCAAATTTTAAGTTGTTTTTATTTATTGTACTGTTACACTCTTTTTCATATTCTGAAAAATCAATATCATCAATATTTAATACTTTAAAACCAATAGTTTCAAAGTATTAAATATTGATGATATTGATTTTTCAGAATA
>CAMSGF010000209.1 GCA_947058225.1 uncultured Eubacteriaceae bacterium | reverse complement strand
GGCGCGACACATATGTCAGGAGGGGAGGGCGAGGATATAACACTATATCTGTCATCGTTTTATAATGTTTTTATTTTTTTACTCTAAAAGAAAATTAGGAGAAAAAAAGAAAAACAATAAATTAATAAAATTTTTAAAAATTCAAATTTTTTTTAATAAAACCACATATTTTTTTAAAAAAACATTTGCATTATTTAATATTTTATATTATAATTGATTAGCTATATAGAATAAAGTTGTAAACTTATTTACACATTAATATAAAGGGGTGAAAAAAATGAAAGAAGGAATACATCCAAAGTATCAAAAATGCAAGGTAACATGTGCCTGTGGAAATACTTTTGAAACGGGAAGCTGCAATGAAGAAATTCGTGTTGAAATTTGTTCAAAATGCCATCCTTTCTACACAGGAAAACAAAAGTTAGTTGATACAGGCGGAAGAGTTGATAGATTTAAGAAAAGATATAATATCAAGGATTAGGAGGAAAGGAAATGAAAAAAGAAACATTTCAACCAAATAACCATAAAAGAAAAGCCGTTCACGGATTCAGACAGAGAATGTCAACTCCCGGCGGAAGAAATGTTATAAAAGCAAGAAGAAGAAAAGGCAGAAAGAAATTATCTGCCTAGTTGAATAACGGTTAAAAGGCTATTATTTGATAGTCTTTTTTTAAAGAAAAATGGAAACAATCAAGAAAAATACCGATTTTAAAAGAGTATATAATCATAAAAAGTCAAAAGCAAACACTTTTTTGGTTATATACAAGATGAAAAATGATTATGATTATTCAAGGCTTGGGATAAGCGTTTCAAAAAAGGTAGGAAATGCCATTATCAGAAATAAAACAAGAAGAAGATTAAAGGAAATTTTCAGACTTAATGAGCATAAAATTAAACAAAGTTATGATATAATTGTAATTGTGAGAATCAGGGCTAAGGATATAACATATAAAGATTTGGAAAAAAACTTTATTTATTTATTAAAAAAATCAAATTTACTTAAATCAGGGGAAGAACAATGAAATTTATAGCAAAATTTTTAATTAGATTTTATCAGAATTTTATATCCCCATTGCATAGGCCTTGCTGTAAATACATACCGACATGCTCCAATTATGCACTTGAAGCATATGAGAAATACAATTTTTTTAAAGCGACTTATCTTACGGCAAGAAGAATATTAAGATGCAACCCATTCTCAAAAGGCGGATACGACCCGCTACCATAGATAAGGAGAACCATATGAAACTTTTATACTCACTATTTGGAACAATAGTTTATTGGATGTATACAATAGTAAAAAGTTACGGTTGGTCAATCGTCTTATTTGCAGTGTTTGCAAAAATGATAACACTTCCTTTCACGATTAAATCGACGAGAAGTATGCAAATGATGAATCAAATTCAACCGGAAATAACGAGAATACAGGAAAAATATAAAAATAACAAGCAAAAACAGGGAGATGAAATGTGGAAGATATACGAAAAATATAACTACAATCCAATGAGTTCGTGTCTTCCATTGTTATTACAGTTTCCCATACTTATAGGACTGTTCGGGGTAATAAGACAGCCTGAACTTTATGTATTTAAAGATTTGCCTATCTCACAGGTGTCTATGTCTTTTTTATGGATAAAAGATTTGGGTGCTTCAGCGATAAGCGTTGCTAAAAACTTTGGATTCACCCAGACGACACTTTTAGCTATGATTTTGCCTGTGCTTATTATCATAACGATGTACTGGCAGATTAAACAAAATCCACAGCAAACGGGAGATGCCGGCACGCAGGCTATGACGAGTTCAATGAATATGGCCATGGTTATAATGTTTGGATATTCTTCTTTGATGTTCTCTCAAGGTCTTGCACTTTATTGGTTTGTTACAACATTACTACAAGTATTACAAATGAGAGCTATTAACAAATTTATGCCTGTAAACCTTGAAATAGATACTACTACTATAAATACGGAGGTTAGGAAAAGTGGCAAAAAGAAAAAGCGTAATCACAAAAGGTAAAACTGTTGAAGAAGCAGTAAATGAAGCCCTTAGTATACTCGGTGTTACTTTGGATGAAGTTGAAACAAAAGTTATAGACATTCCAAGTACGGGATTTTTAGGCATCGGTGGAAATAAAGCAAAGGTTGAAGTAAGTGTTATAGAAAACTCCAACGACACAGCAAAAGATTTCCTATGTGATATTCTTGATATAATGGAAATTCCTTATACTATGGACACAAAATTTGATGAAGAAAATAACTGTCTTTATATCACACTTGATGTGGAAAGAGTTGGAATGTTAGTCGGTAAACACGGACAGACACTGGACGCCCTTCAGTATATAACATCATTGGTTGCAAATAAAAATTCAGATGAATATATAAGAATAATATTGGATATCAACGGATATAGAAAGAAAAGACAGGAAACTTTGGAAACCCTTGCAAAAAGGCTTGCAAAGAAAGTTCTTCAAACGGGAGAAAGCATATCTTTGGAGCCTATGAATCCGTATGAGAGAAGAATAATTCATTCATATCTTCAAGGTTTTGAAAATGTATCGACTCATTCAGAAGGTGAGGGAGAAAGAAGACATTTAATAATTGAACAGGCACAGCAGAAACAGAAAGAAGCAGAAA
>CAMSGF010000208.1 GCA_947058225.1 uncultured Eubacteriaceae bacterium | reverse complement strand
TAGTATAAAACTGATATTTGATTTAAAAGTTTAAATTTTATAAAATTATTTTAAGAAATTAATAAAATAATATATCAATTAATTATATTCTTAAAAATAATATTTTTTAATTGTTTATAATATACTTTATTTCAAATTTATGTGCTAATATATAAAAAATAAATATATTAAATTTCCTGTTCTAAAAAACAGACTTTTGAATATTAATTTAGTAATAAAGCAGTGATTTTAGATTGATAGCTATAATAAATCAAAATTAAAATAAATTCAACAAAATAACAAAAATATTGCATAATTAAATGTAATGTGTTATAGTGTCTTTAGACAAAAAAAAGGGAGGTATTTACATATGGCTTACGTTATTGGAGATGAATGTATTTCTTGTGGCTCTTGTCAGGGTGAATGTCCTGTAGGTGCAATCGCAGAAGGCGATGGAAAGTTTGAAATTGATGCAGGAACTTGTATCGATTGCGGAACATGCGCCGGTGGATGTCCTGTAGGTGCAATTTCTCAAGAATAATATAAAATTAACAAATAAAAAGAGAGGTGTTATCCTCTCTTTTTTTGTTATTATATTATGACTTAAATAGGTTTTATGTTATATAGTTTATTAAGTAATATTTTAATATTTGTGCTTTAAAGTTAAAATTTAGCTATTTCTTTCTTTCATTCTCTTTATGTCAAAATCGGGAGTATTATTATAAACCATTGAAAATTTAGGAACAGATTTTGTAAGCCATACGTTCCCACCTATTATTGAGCCTTCGCCTATAGTCGTATCCCCTCCCAAAATTGTAGCTCCTGCGTATATGACTACATTATCTTCAATGTTTGGATGTCTTTTTATTCCCTTTATCGGATTTCCGTCTATGTCAAGCTCAAAGCTTTTCGCACCGAGTGTAACACCCTGATATAACTTTACATTGTTTCCGATGACGCACGTTTCTCCTATAACCACTCCTGTGGCGTGGTCGATAAAGAAGTATTTTCCTATTTTTGCACCCGGGTGAATATCTATACCCGTTTGGGAGTGGGCATATTCTGTCATAATTCTTGGGATGAACGGAACGTTTAATTCAAATAATTCGTGGGCAACTCTTTGAATCGTTATGGCTTCAATACAAGGATAACTTAAAAGAATCTCCTCCAGACTTTTTGCCGCAGGGTCCCCATTATATGCTGCCACAATATCAGTCGATAATATTCTTCTTATTTTTCCCAAAGAGTTCATAAACTTAATGGTTATTGCATCTGCTTTGTTTTTGCAGTGGTCACACACGTTCATATTGTTTTTATCATCGTGACACATATTTACAAAGACTTCCCTGATAATTCCATTTAGCTTTACTGCAATTGAGTTGATTCTCTTTTTTACATAAATTTCTATGTATTCTTCATCTATCGCATGAGATTCGTATATGCTTGGGAAAAAGCATGCATTAATCTCCTTTATTATCTCAATAACTTTATTCTTCATTCCAAAGCCGCTTAATTTATGCTCCAACAGCTCGGAATCATTTATCTTTACGATGTCATCGACTAAATTGCCGGCTTCATTTTCAATCCATTTTTTTATCATAAAAACACTCCCTTTTTAATATATTATATACTTTCTCCAGAGTTTTTACAAATGGGAAAGGTTATGGTAAATGTGCTGCCCATATTTTCCTTTGTCTTAACGCTTATCTCTCCCATATGGTCAAATACGATTTCCTTTGCGATACTAAGCCCAAGACCGCTTCCTGAAACTTCTCCCGAACGTGCACGTGATTTATCCGACCTGTAAAATCTGTCAAATATATTCTCTAAATCTTTTTTATTCATCCCAATTCCTGTATCAGCAACTGATAGATGTGCCTTATTATCTTTTTTTGATAAATTTACAGTTATATTAATCTCGTCCTTTGAATATTTTTTTGCATTGTCCAAAAATATTCTTATCACTTCTTTAAGGCATCCTCTGTCCCCGTAAATATATATATCATCTTCAATGCTTTTATTCAAAATAATATTTTTATTTGATATTTCAAAGTCTTTTAAATCGTCTTTTACAAGAATACTGAAGTTTATTATCTCATAGTTTATTTCGATTGTGTTTTTATCATACCTTGCAAGTAACAGCAGTCTTTTGTGAGAGCATCCATATTCTTTGCTTCTTCTATAATAGATTCAATTCCTTCTTCCAAAACTTCCTTATCATCTGTTCCCCACCTTTTTAACATATTTGCATATCCGAGTATGACTGCGACAGGGGTTTTTATCTCGTGTGATACATCGCTTACGAACCTTTTTTGCTTTTCGTATGATGACTGGAAGGAATCAATCATATCATTGGTCGTTTTTGCAAGCTCCTTTAATTCATATGCTGCTTCTTCAATGTCAATTCTCATACTTAAATCTCTTGCGGTAATCTCTTTTGTCGTGTCCGTCATTATTTTTATGGGCTTTAATACGTCTTCTATCTTTATGGAGCCAAGTATCAGCAGTAATATTCCTCCGATAGTAAGACATATGCTTAAAGGCTGAATAACCTTGACTAAATTTGCAGTGTAGTCGCTTGCTTCAAATGCCATAATAGTCTTTATCTCTTCATCTTTCATACGAGTAATACTATTTATACATTCTATTGTCCTCATATAGGCC
>CAMSGF010000207.1 GCA_947058225.1 uncultured Eubacteriaceae bacterium | reverse complement strand
ACCCCAAATAAGAGACACATTTTTGAGGCTTCTGGCATGATGGTGGGTACTTGACGTGCCAAACCATATCTTAAAAAAACTCGATATGGTTATAGCATCCCTACATAACGAGACGTGTCTTGAAAGAGACCCAAAGAAAATCACAGAGATACTCCTCGATGTCATAGAAAACCCACTCGTAGATATACTAGGACATCTTGGAACACCGACGTTTAATTTTGAACACGAAACCGTTATAAAAAAAGCAAAAAAATATGACAAAGTAATTGAAGTAAACAATAATTCATTTTATTCAAGAAAGGGAAGCAAAGAAAACTGCGAGGACATCGCAAAACTTTGTATGAAATATGAAGTTCCTATTTCCGTAAATTCCGATGCACACTTTGCGTATAACGTGGGAGACCTTGGAATAGCTATGGAAATGCTTGAAAAAATCAACTTCCCTAAAGAATTAATAATAAACTCTTCAATGGATAATCTTCGTAATTACTTCCTTAAAAAAGGAAAATTTGATATGTATGAAGAGATGAAAAAGGGAACTAATAGGGTGTAATATATAAAACAAACTACAAAAAGACAATAAAAAAGACGTGTAAACCACGTCTTTTTATTTACTTTTATTATCTTCATAAAAGGTTTATATAAATACTTATACTAAACTAAATGCTACTAAACTACCCAACCAATACCACCTTAATTTTAGCCTCCTGCCCTTCATCCTCTTCCTGTTCCTGTTGCTTTTTTTCAGAATAAACTTCATACACCTCGTGCATTACTTTCCCATCTTTTTCATAATACAAATGAAGTATCTTTGAACCAGGGTCATAATTAAAAGTATATGTAATGTTTTCTCCCTCTCCGCTTATGGAAAACTCCTTGTTTCCCTTTTCAACCGTATAGGTCTTTGTGGAAGAATCTTTTTTTGTAACTTTAGTAACAACCATTTGAGAGTCGTCAAGCTCCATTGTAACAGATGTTCTCTTTCCGATAGGCTTGGATACAGTATCCTCATAAATGCTGTCCAACTGCCATTTACCCTTTGCATCTGAAAATTTTGTTGAATGTGATTTTGGGTCTGTTCCGCACCCAAACATACTTATTACCATCATTATCGAAAAAATTATTGCTATTATCTTCTTCATTAATTCCATCCTTTCATAATAGGTTATTATAATTTTACCACATATATAGTATTTATTTCATTAAAATTTAATTAACTCATCTATAACCCCACCACCAAGACAAACCTCATCATCATAAAACGCCCCTATCTGCCCTACGGCAACGCTGCTTTGGGGAATGTCAAAAATAACCTTCACCTTTTTTCCATCAATAACCTCCACACTGCACTTCCTCAGAGGCTGCTGGTATCTGTATTTTATCATACATTCAAACTTATCATTTTTGTATTCTCCACTTATCATATTGACATCTGTCATATAAAAACCATCGACAAATAATCTCTTGTTATCACTTCCCTGCACCACATAAAGCTCATTTTTTTTAAGGTCCTTATCACACACATACCACCTCTCTCCACTGCCCATTCCGCCAATACCAAGCCCTCTCCTCTGACCTATCGTATAATACATAAGCCCTGTATGCTCTCCCACAACATCTCCCGTATCCAAATCTACAATATTCCCGCTAATAGAGGGAAGATAATTCTTTAAAAACTTCGTAAAGTTCCTCTCTCCTATGAAACAAATTCCCGTCGAATCTTTCTTCTTCGCATTTCTAAGTTTAAGGCTGTCCGCTATCTTTCTGACCTCACTTTTTACCATATCCCCCACAGGAAATATAACCTTATCAAGCTGATACTGATTTAAAAGACAAAGAAAATAAGTCTGGTCCTTTTTGGAATCTAGTCCTTTTAACAGTTCAACTCTTCCTCTTTCATCTCTTTTAACCCTCGCATAATGCCCGGTTGCAATATAATCGGTTTCCAACACATTTAATGCGTAGTCCAAAAAGCATTTAAACTTTATCTCTTTATTGCAAAGAACATCAGGGTTTGGAGTTCTGCCCTTTTTATATTCATCTAAAAAATATGTAAATACATTATCCCAGTATTCTTTTACAAAATTAACGGTATAGCAGGGTATATCAAGTTTTAAACATACTGCCCTCGCATCATCATAATCGACTTCCGCCGTACAGGCTCCGTCCTCATCGGTTTCATCCCAGTTTTTCATAAATAACCCGATAACATCATAGCCTTGTTCTTTTAACAAATATGCACTGACGGCAGAATCAACTCCCCCGCTCATTCCTACAACGACTTTCTTCATAATTTCTCCTAAAGCAAAATTTTATTGTAATCTGCACCGATTTCGCTTAAAATCTGTTCTTCCCTGTTATGACACGTAAAAGCAATGACCTGTCTTGAAAGTGATTGCTCAACTAAGACCTTCAATACATTGTAAAGCCTTTCTTCATCGTATTGAACAAAACAATCGTCTAATATGACGGGAACATTGCTTTCTACCAGCAGATTATCCATAACGCTAAGCCTCAATGCAAAGTATATCTGGTCGATTGTTCCATTGCTCAAATTTGAAGCATCTATCATCTTGTTGGTGGATAAGTCGAGAATACTCACGTGCATGAATGTCTATGCGACAGAGCCGGATTCTGTGGACTGGGTACAAGATGC
>CAMSGF010000206.1 GCA_947058225.1 uncultured Eubacteriaceae bacterium | reverse complement strand
ATTTAAAAGTAATTTATCGCTTATCTCTTCACTCATAAAAGAAGAGTTAAGAACGTTTATTAAAGAACACATTACACTTAAAACCACAACCGTTCCTATAAGCGATAAATTACTTTTAAATATGTTAAAAAACGTGTTTTTAATATAAGTAAAAAATGCGTCAAAGTCCATTTCAAAATTTCCGCTTAAACAGTCTTTTATAAAAGTCTTTATGTCGCTGTAACCAAACATAGAGTGAAAGGTTTCATTGTTCGTATACATCTCGAGTTTATATAAATCTATCTTGTTATACACATCGTCCACAAAAGCATTTGAATCAGCTGCATACACACCCTTCGTACATATTAACAATATTAAAGTGATACCTATTATGATTTTTTTCATAGCATATCACCGATATACTCAAATAAGCTTAATATTATCGGAAGGGAAAAGTATACAATCATAACTTTTGCACAAAGTTCAACCCTCATTCCAAGAGATTTATTGCCGTTATCCTTTAATATATCGCACGTAAATGATGCAATGTACGCAGTGGCGATAATCTTAAATATCGCTTTTATATGAAGTGAATTAACCCCCGCTTTTACGGAATACGTATTGATAACATCTATAACAGGGTATATATAATTAACTGCGATGGAAAGTAAAATAACTGAACATATAATTGTCACAAACATAGCGTATTCTTTATTGTCTTTTGTAAAGATGGCTGATATCATACACCCTATAAGTCCGATTCCTGCAACTTTCATTATTTCCATAGCATACTCCTAATACACACTGAACATCGTCTTAACCGTTTCAAAAAAATCATTCACCGTATTTATTACAAGCATTAAAACAACTATAATTCCAACGAGTGTTACAAGAGTTGCGATGTCATCCCTGTCGCTTTTTTTAAGAACTATATTAACAACCGTTACGATTATCCCAACACCTGCTATTTTAAAAATTATATCTATATCCATAACTCACCTCATACCGTAAGAACAACTAAAAATGCACCAAGCAGCACTCCGAGTTTTTCATACATCTTGCCTTTTTGTCTTATTTCCACAGAAGAAGTTTTATAAATCTCTTCAAATTTAACTTTAATTAAATTTAACTGTCTTGAAATTCTGTCTTTATCCTGATATGTGATGTTTTTTCCAATGTAACGAAGATAATCAAGCTCCTCACTTGTAACACAAAATGAACTCTCTTCGATTCCACTGCACCATATATCATAAAAATCACCGCTGTTTTTCATCTTAAGCTTGTCCAAAACAAGCTTTAGAAAATTTTTTACCGAAGTATTAAGTCTTGGGATTTCATCATTTATAAGCGGAATTATTTCATATAAGCCTACATTTATCGATATTAAAAAATCATTGAGTAAAATATTAATTTCATTTAATTCTCCAAGCCTTTTATATAAATTATTCTTTAAAAACCTAAAGCAAAATACTGCACATAAGAAAAGCATAACAGAACCTACAATTTTTACTTGCATAACATCACCTCCCTGTCATAAACCTCTTTAACATAGCGTTTACCTTCTTTCATAGATAAAAATATATAGTAGTCGAATATTTTTTCATCGATTAATCTCTTTATGTTTTTTCTTTTTCCTATCTCCTCCATAGAAGAGCCATGAACCGTTGTTATAACATTAACTCCGCTAAGCAGTGCATTTTCTATTGCCTCATAATCTTCTTCCTTTCCTATTTCATCCGTTATTATAACCTGCGGCGACATAGAGCGTATAAGAAGGCTTGTCCCCGTCTTTTTTGAAACATTTTCTAAAACGTCGCTGCAATCACCGACATCCAATGAGCTTCTCCCATCATAACTTCCTGCGATTTCCCTTCTCTCGTCTATTATTCCAACCTTTACTTTATTTGAGGAAATTTTTCTTGCTATATCCCTTAACATAGTCGTCTTCCCAACCATCGGAGGAGATATTAAAAGCACATTTTTATAAAAAATATATTTTTCCACCACATCGCTACACCCAATAACCTCCCTTGCGATTCTTATATTGAGCGAACTTATATTTCTTAAAGCGATTAATTTATTATTATCAATTATTCCAAGCCCCGTAAAACCGATACGATGACCTTTTTTTAAAGTTACAAACCCCTCAAGAATCTGATTCGTGTTTGCATAAAACGAATAATCTGTTGCGAGGTTTAAGATATAATCTATGTCATTTGAAGTTATATCATAAGGTATTACGATATTGGACTCACCGCTTATAAGCTGAATATTTTTTCCTTTTCTTATTCTTATTTCTTCCAAATTTTCACAATTCGATTCTAAAACTGTATTTAATATTTTTTTCGGTAAAATTTCTGATATTTCCTTTGGCAGTCTTTCGATATAATCACCCCCTTGTCCATATGTTAAATAAAATATACTATCTTTACTTTAATAAATTTATCAAAATAAGTTATAAAGATAAAAAAGTTAAAGGAAATTTTATTTTAAAATATTTGTTTGTTTTTATTTGATTTGTATTTAAGCTTAAATTTTAATTTAATTAAAAGAAACGCTTAAATTTCAATACGTTTTTTTATTCAAATAAAGTATGTAGTAATGACAACAAAAAAGAAATAAAAACAGTAATTATTTAAATGTTCCGCTCTTTATGTTTCTTTTTTGAAAAATAGTGCATTTTAT
>CAMSGF010000205.1 GCA_947058225.1 uncultured Eubacteriaceae bacterium | reverse complement strand
TACACGACGCTCTTCCGATCTATCACAATATTTTATATATTAAAAAGAAAATTTAAAATTTTCAAAAATGTTTCACATGAAACATTTGAAAATTGAACTGTATTTTTATATAATGTTTCACGTGGAACATTACATTTAAAATATGAAAGGACTTTTAATATGAACGATAAGATAGTTAAGATAAGAGAAAAACACAGGGTTTCCTATTCTCATGTGGATGAAAATAAAAAAGTTACACCTCACAATATGGCAAGGTGGATGCAGGATATATTTCTAAAACAAGATGATATTTTAGATATAGACAGGGATGATGAGCTGGCTTGGATATTACTGTCATACGACCTTAATATATATAAATATCCTGTGCTGTCCGATGAAATAACTGTTACAACTTATCCTTATTCCTTTAACAGGTTTTACGGCAACAGAATTTTTACTATAGAAAACAGTGACGGTGAAATAATTATAGAAGCAAAGACCAAATGGCTCCTCGTATCAAAGGAGAGTTTCAGTATTAAACAACTTAATAAGGATATTATTAAGACGTATGGCTTTGATGAACTTGAAAAGGGAAAGGGATTTCAAATTGATGCGATAGATGAAGAAGTGTTTGACGCAGTAGAGGGGAAGAAATTATTTATAAGGCACGATGATATAGATATAAATTCTCACGTCAATAATACAGTCTATTTTTCATATCCATTTGATTATATAGACAGGGATATTTTAAAAAAGTATGAGATTTACAAGATACAGATTTTATACAAAGACAGCATAAGAATAGATACAGATTGCGACCTATACAGTGTTACAAAGGAAGAAGATGAGCAAATGGTAACATATATAAAAATCGCAAAAGGTGATAAGCTTTATACGACTATTAAAATTTTATGGAAAGAAAGAGATTACAAATAGTGGAATTTTACTTTATATGTGTGGGAAAATTAAAAGAAGATTATTTAAAAAAAGCCTCTAAAGACTATGAGGACAGATTATCAAAGTTTGGGAAAGTAAATATATTTGAAGTTAAAAATGAAAAGGAAGATAATAAGTCTGCTCTTTTAAAGGAGGGAGAAAGAATTATCCAAAAGATACCTAAAAACTGTTATAATATTGCCCTTGAAATAAATGGAAATGAATATGACAGCACACAGTTTGCAAAAAGGATAGATGATATATCAGTTTCTTTTGGGAGAGTTTGTTTTATAATAGGAGGGTCTAATGGTATCAGTGAAGATGTTTTAAAATTATGTGATGAAAAAATATCTTTTTCCAAGATGACATTCCCTCATAAGCTTTTTAGGATAATGCTTTTGGAGCAGGTTTATAGGGGTTGTATGATTAATGCAGGATATAGGTATCATAAGTGAGGGTTGTGGGAGGGGCGGCGGGTGAAGTGCTTTAGCACTTCACTAACAGGCGAATAAAATTCGCCTGAACTTTTAAGAAGGGAGGTTTTAAAAATACATTTTTAAAACCTCCCTTCTTAAAAGCCGCCGCCCCTCCGCCACTTCCCTCCCATTCAACACTATCCCTAATCCATCCATAAATTTCAAACATAAGAATGACTTTATTCTCTCCAAAACCCCTCTATAACATAATTGGAGAAGTCCATCCCCTTATACGTCAGTCTTAATCTATCTTTTGAAATCTCAATCAAACCATCATTTATAAATTCATATATGACACTTTTAAACTTATTTAAAAAGTCAATACTGAATCTATAATTAATTTCTCTTATGCTTACCCCCTCCTTTTTCCTAAGCCCAAGCATAATATAATTTTCAAATTCATCTTTTACAGATAATATATTCTCTTCTTCTGTTACAGATTTATTTTCTCTTAAATTTTTTATATATATATTCAAATCACTCGTATTTTTTAATATCCTCTTATTGTAAAAGCTGCCTGCATTAAGTCCAAAGCCTATAAACTCCTGATAACTCCAACAATTATAATTGTGCCTACTGATAAAGTCTTTTTTTGCAAAATTACTTATCTCATATTGATAAAACCCTTTTTCTTCAAGCATTTTTCTTGCAGTATAATACATCTTTCTGTCCAATTTATCGTCAGTTTCAATATTATTTTTTTTATATATTTTATACAGCTTTGTTCCTTCTTCTAAAATAAGTGAGTAAAGCGAGATATGAGTTATATTCAATTTTGCCACATATTCTATGCTTTTTATTAAATCATCTGTAGCCTGCCTTGGAAGTGAGAACATTAAATCTACATTTATATTATCAAATTTAACTTTTTTTAATATATCATATGTCTTTTTAAAATCATCAAAAGAGTGTATTCTCCCTATTTTTTTAAGCAGGCTGTCTTGAATGGCTTGAAGTCCAACACTCACTCTGTTTATTCCATAATTTTTGTATGCAGTCATTTTTTTTTCATCTGCTGTCTTTGGATTCACCTCTATGGTTATCTCTGCATTTTGTTTTACAATAAAATTATTTTTTATATATTTAATTATTTTTTCTATATATCTTTCATCTATGACGCTTGGAGTTCCCCCTCCTATATATATGGTGTCAATGACCTTATCACTTAAAACGTCTCTTTTAAGATAAATCTCCCTTATCATTGCATCAAAATAATCTTTTATATAATCATCTTTATCACAAAATGATACAAAATCACAATAGTAGCATTTGTTCTTG
>CAMSGF010000204.1 GCA_947058225.1 uncultured Eubacteriaceae bacterium | reverse complement strand
GGCGGGAAGTAACGGGAAGCGTACAGAATTATGTTGTCACAAAGCAGCTCAGTATGGGGCATGTCAGAGCCTTATTGGGCTTAAAGAATGAAGCCTTGATGGAGGATGTTGCACAAAAGGCTATTCAGCTTCATCTATCTGTAAGAGCTGTGGAAACAATGGTCAAGAATTTAAATGAACCGAAGGAAAAGAGTGAGGTCAAACAAAGGGATTCTCATTTGGATCCGATTGAGCATCGCTTACAGACCAAGCTTCAAACAAAGGTCAAGGTAGATGATAAGCGGATTTCGATTACGTATAACGGGACGGATGATTTAAATCGTATCTTAGAGCTTTTGGATTGTTTAGAGGAGGAATTGTAAAGATCATACAGAGTATTCTGTGTGATTTTTTTTAATAAACATAATAAAAAAATCTCACCGAAGTGAGATTCATCTTTAACATGGTGCGATTGGTACGTCCGTAGCCGAACCAAACACTATATTTCAGAAATTACTGTTTTGTTTTCTTTCAAAACAACTAATTTCCTTTTACACTTGTATTATACCATGACTCATATAATATTGCAACACTTTTTTTGTTTTTTTCACACGATTAAAACACAAAAGCTTGCTTCTGCGGTTTTAATTATTTTGTTGTTTTATTTTTATAAGTAGTTTATTTCTACATGTTTATTGTGAATAATGATATTCTCAACATTTACATCTATAAACTCCTTTCTCTCAGAGAATGATAAGCTATCATAATCCTTAACTCCTCGTGCAATATTTTTCTCTATTCTCTCTTTCGTTTTCTGCGAATGAATCAATCTTTTTTCCAATTCGCTTAAAGGAATTTCATCTCTTATGTACATTTCATATATTGTATCATTCAATGAATCAATTCTTTTTATCCGTTGCTTCTGCGTTTCCTCATAACTATCAGACACACAGTAATCATAGTGCTTTTTCAATTCAGCTTCTGCATTTTCATAAATGAATGTTTCACTGATTCTCTTTCCACACTTTGGACATACATAATATTTATAATGTTTATACGACCCGTCTGCCAGTTTCTTTTTCGCTGTATCAACAACACAAATTGTTCCGCACTCACAATGTATTTTGTGATGATACAAATAGTCAAGTTTTGTTTCCCGCTTAAAGTGAATACTTCTATTAACCTGAACCTGTTTCCAATATTTTTCGCTTAAACAACTTTCAAAACACACTTTATATTCTTTTTCTTTAAATATCTGTATACCACAGTATATTTTATTTCTTAATATTTTTTCAATCGTATCCTCTGATAAACTTTGGTTGTTTTCTTTCATCACAGACAAACCATTTACATATGTTGATATTGCAGTACAATTAACGCCATGGTATGCCAAATGATAAATCTTTTCCAATACACTCCAAAAAATAGGATCACGTTTTAATATTACAAGATGATGTCCTTTTTCTTTATAAACACGTTCTCTTATCGTCCCAAACGGTGATTTACCGCCTTTGATATAACTTCCGACCGAGGCTCCATATTCCAATGCCTCGTTAGTCCGTTCACTAATTGTATCCTGTTCAATTTCTGCTAACAACGTATTCATAGCTATACCAATTTTAAAAAAAGGTGAATTTGTATCTATACCTTCACGCAGTGTAATCAACCTTACTCTATGCTCTATAAACAATGACATTAATTGTTGCATGCCTAAACTTCTGCGTGCTAATCTATCTAATTTCTGAACAACTACACACTTTACTTTACCGTCTTTAATCTCATTTAATAAAATATCAAGTTTAGGTCTTTTAATTGTCTTTGCTGAATATCCGGATTCACGATAGATACAGACTTTTTCTAAATCTGTATCATCAAAAACAGCATTTATAAAGTTTTTGCACTTCAATTCCTGCGTGTGCATATTATATCCTTCCTTAACTTGTCCCTTGCTGCTTTCTCGTACATAGATGACGGTTTTTCTTTCATCTTCAATGTCAACTATACTAGTGATACTCTTTTTTATTTGTTTTTTCATAATTCTATCTCCCTTCCAGTATACTTTAACCTTAATTCAATTATATTTTATTACACTATAAATATCAATAGTTTGTATCAAATTTAAAAAAGCGTTTACATTATATGCTATCAATGTTATTATTTAAATGGCTAAAATATAGGAGGAGATAAAAATGACACAAGAGGAATTAAGAGGTGAACGGTTAAGAGAATTTCGCATCGCATTAGGTATTTCATTAAAAGAGTTCAGTTCAAGAATGGGGGTTACTTCTGCAGCAATCGCAGCGGTTGAGTATGGGACTAATTCATTGACTGAAAAAAATATGAGGTATATATGCAAGGAATTTAACTGTAATTACGAATGGCTTAAGAATGGGAATGGGGAAATGTTTAAAGACGACTGGGTAGAGCAGTTCAGAAAACTAATGGAAAACGATGATAAAAACACGTTGGTTATTAAAAATATCATAAAAACTCTACTTCACTGCAATACTGCAGAAATTCAGGCAATAAATACTATATTTAAACTTTATAACAGAACGAAAGAAGCTAAATAACAGCTTCTTTTATTCGGATTTCAAGGGGTACAAGCCATTTCTAAACTTAATAATTTTATCTTATTTCTCAAAACCGTAAAAAATGGGCAAAAGAGATCAGCGATGTTTCAGGTAGAGAGTGG
>CAMSGF010000203.1 GCA_947058225.1 uncultured Eubacteriaceae bacterium | reverse complement strand
TTTTCTTGTAGATGGAACTGATCTCACCGGAGACCACAAACCTTGGAGAGCCGCCCCAACTCCCAACAAAACTTCTATATTTCTTCTCTAAATTTATATTATTATCCTTCTATATATTTGATTTAATTGTATCGTATCAATGTATATACACTTAAAGGTTATATTTATATAAGTTAAAAGTATAATTACCAAATATTTATGTATTAATTATATAAAATAACTACATAAATATAAAAACTCTAAATATAAAACAAACAGATAAGAAAACAAAAAATAAATTAAGAACAATCGCATAAAAACATATGCTTAGTTGAAATATACACACCTACGCAGTATAATAATAAAAAGAATGTAACAGGAAAACTTGAGTGTTTCTGCCTAAGAGATGGCAGTAAAATGAAAGCTATGTTATAAATTTTAATCAGTCTTTACATATTTACAATACTCTTAATATTAAATAAAAGAACATAATAAAAAAATTTTAATGTAACCTGATTATTTAAAACCCATCTGCGAACTAAAAATTCAAACAAGGCGGTTGCCCCAAGCATCACTAAAAGATTAAGCATGTTACATAATATATAATATATAAAAGGCAATTAATATTATCAATGTATATTGGGTTTAAGGAAAAACTCCCCTATCTCCAATAATAAAAAGAAACGAGGTTATTAATATGAAGAAATTAAATAAACTATTATCATTAATTATGACAGGTATTATAATTTTAAGTTGTTTTCCGATAAACATTGCAGCAAACGAAAATACAAAAGATATTGACGGAGTTCTTAACATAGTAAATGATATAGATACTAAAGATATAGATATTGACACTAACGTCACAAAATCTATTCATAATAAGTCAGCACAACTAACCTCATTTGACGTAGACAGCATTACAATAGACGGAGTAAAAAGACCTTTTACAGAAGAAAACGGAGTAAAGACTATTCATCTTGGCAAAGTATACAATAATAAAGGTAAAAACGATATAAAGGTGAATTATAATTATACAGGAAACGCAGAATACATATAGACTCTGCGGGGAATGGCAATTACATTGTCGATAAATACAGAAGTGTAACTTGTAAGTTGGGAGAAGCTTTATACCTTGAAATATTAAATCAGGGAACAACGACATTTGATTTTTATGAAACCAACAATGGAAATATTGATTATTATAAATCTCTTTGCACAGTAAAAGTAATCGTAGAAGATATAAAGGCAGAATCAGTAAGATTCAAACAAAAAGAAATAACATTGGACAGAGAATGTACAAGCAAAATAGAAGCAAATGTTGAACCATGGAATGTGACTGATAATGCTATAACTTATAAAAGCAGCAATGAAAATATAGTAACAGTAGATAGCAAAGGAAACATAAAAGGAATTGAAGTCGGAACAGCAACAGTAACAGCCACTGATTCTAACAACAATACAGACACCTGCAAAATAACCGTTACAGAAGCAAAAATAACGGGAATAAAACTTAATAGGACTAGTTATATATGTTGCAGCAAAAAGATACCTACCGGTGCAAATGTAATGTTAAAAACGACTGTTTTCCCCTCCTATGCGAGATATCAAAGAATAGTATATACTTCATCAAATAAAAGCATTGCCAGTGTAGACAGTACGGGAAAAGTGAAGCTATTAAAAGGTATATCAAAAGCAAACGGGTCGGTTACTATTACCGCCACAGTTATAGATAAAAAAGGTAATATCGTTAAAAATAATAGCGGCAAGATAATAAGTACAAAATACACAATAAAAAGAGAAAAAGTTAATAAAGTCACACCTTCAAAGAAAAGCATAACATTAAGTAAAAAAGGCAGAACTTATAACCTAAAAGCATACGTATACGGAACAAAAGCTAAAAAAACACTTGCAACATCAAGTGATGTAATATGGACTTCATCAAACAAAAAAATAGCGACCGTTGATAAAAACGGGAAAGTGACTATAAGAAGAAAAATAACAAGCAAAACGAAATCAAAGTCTGTAACCATAACGGTAAAAGCAAGAGATAATACCAAGAAAAAAGCTACTATAAAGGTAATAACAAAATACCAACCTGTCAAAAAAATAACTACATCAAGATACATACACTTTACAAATTACACAAATTTTACCAAAGGCAGCATAGGTGCAAAAAAAAACAATAAATGTAAAATACAATGTGGCTAATCCCACAAATTCAGGGGTAACTTTTAAAAGCAACAATATTAAAATAGCAACTGTAACCTCTAAAGGTGTAGTAACAGCTAAAGGCTTTGGTCTTTGTTATATCACTGTCACTACAAAGGCAAAGGTTAAAGGTAAAAAACTTACAAAGAAAGTTCCTATCTATGTCAATGGCGGGAAATACGGCTTTATAAACGGATATAAATATCAAAAAGTATTAAACACTGCCAATAATATAAGAAAAAACAACGGCTATTCTGCACTTGTATGGTCCAACAATTCAAATGAATGGAAGAGAATAGTGTCTTGGGCTGACAGAATGTATAACTGGGATAGTATTCAGTTTTCAACAATGGCACAAGATAGAAAAGTGACCGATGATAGCTGGGTTACAAGTAACGAGCATTTATTTAAGGCTATTCAAAGTATTGGAATAGGAAACACATACGACAGGGCACAAAAACCCTGCTCACAGAAAAAAAGAGATGATTATATTGAC
>CAMSGF010000202.1 GCA_947058225.1 uncultured Eubacteriaceae bacterium | reverse complement strand
TTATACTAGCCAAAATAGTTTCCGAATAATTACCTTTGTCTTCATTAATTTTAACTAAATCCTCTATTGTATTTACGCCCATAGAAGCATTTTGATATATAAAGTTTAATAATTCTTCATTACTTTTATTTTCTTTTCTATCCATAATACACTCCTTTTTTATTTTAGAGTGGTCTTAATGTAGAAAAAATATACATTTTAGTTAAAGTTTTTACCATTATAAAGATTTTGTAAATAAGAGATGTTTTCAGGTGTATCTTGATTGTATGGAATACCAAAGTAATCAAGTATTCCCTTTGAAATTTCTCTTCCATATTCGTAAACATTGTCTATTACAAACTGTGCGTCTTCTGTGTTATCGTGAAAGGCGATTTCCATTAATACTGCAGGAGCAGCCGTATTTTTTAATTCATACATACCTTTTCCGTTAAATGAAAGTCTGCCTTCTTTTACTCCAAGGTCATTTGTAGGAGTTAGGTTTTCTAAATATTTATATATATCTCTTGCAAGAATTTCTCCTTCTCCTCCAAAACGATGAGTGTATATTTCACTTCCTCTCGCATTGCCATCAGCTGCATTGGAATGTATTGCGACATGAACTGTTGGATTCAGAGCGTTTGAGTCAGCAACGACTTCTTGAAGTGTCATACTTGGGTCGTTTCTTGCAGTAGTAAGTCCGTGTCTTTGTAGTTCATATTCTACAATATCTGCCACTTCGTTCATTCTTTCTTCTTCGCTGCCATAACCATTTTGACCTATATTAAAATGCTGCACAGATGGTGAAATGTATACATCAGGCATTGTTATTCCTCCTATTGTTTTATTGTCATTTTATTGTATGTTGGAATTTATTTTTTGTGAAAAGAAACGGGTAAAAAGTCGCTTAAGTAATTGTCTGAAAATTGCAATCTTTTTCAGGGGAAAAAGTATAAAAATTTTAAAAAAAAACTTGCTTTTTCTTGCAATATAATTATTTTTTGCTATCCTTTTAATAGGAAAAGAAAAGGAGAAGTAATATGGAAGTGTATTTGGACAACGCAGCTACTACAAAACCTTTAAAAGAAGTTATGGATATATACAATGAATATAGTACAAAATATTACGGAAATGCTTCTACACTTCATCATTATGGCAGAGATGCCAGAAAAGGCATTGAATATGCAAGGGAACAAATCGCAGATTTTATAAATTGTTCTCCAAGAGAAGTTCTTTTTACCAGCGGAGCTACTGAATCTGATAACTGGGCGATAAAAGGATATATGACAAAAAGTGAAAAAAAGCACATTATCACTACAAAAATAGAACATCATGCAGTGCTTCATTCTTTGGAAAATTTGGAAAGATTAGGATATGATGTTACTTATCTGCCGGTTGACGGTGAGGGAAATATCAGTATAAAATCAGTTAAAGATGCAATTAGGGAAGATACAGGGCTTATTACAATAATGCTTGCGAACAATGAAATCGGAGTTATCGAGCCTATAAAGGAAATAGGGGAAATTGCAAGAAAGAAAAAAATTGCATTTCATACAGATGCGGTGCAGGGCTTTGGGAAGATGCCTATTGATGTAGAAAAGATGAATATAGATATGCTCAGTGTATCGGCGCATAAAGTTCATGGACCGAAAGGAATAGGTTTTTTGTATGTGAGAGATGGAATAAGGCTTAATACGTTTATGGATGGCGGAGGACAGGAAAGGGCTTTAAGAGCGGGGACTTATAATTCACCTGCCATTGCCGGAATGGGAAAAGCAGTTGAAATTTTAAAGCAGGATATGGAAAAAGATGTTTCTCATATGGAAAAATTAAGAGATTATTTTATAGATAGAATTGAAAAAGAAATTGATTTTGCTAAGTTAAACGGACCTAGGAAAAAAAGGTTATGTAACAATGTGAGTTTTACTTTTAAAGGTATTGAGGGAGAGGCGTTTCTTTATGCTCTTGATATAAGGGGAATTGCTTGTTCGACGGGGTCAGCCTGTACGGCAGATTCAGGGAGTGCATCGCATGTTATAGACGCTTTAGGGGGTGCTCCTTATGAGGTCGGAGCAACTGCGAGGTTCTCACTCAGCAAATTTAATACAAAAGAAGAAATAGATTATACTGTGGAGCAAATGAAAGAAGTTTTATCAAAATTAAGAAAACTAAGTCCATTTTATTAATAAGGAGGAAATATAATATGTATAATGATGTAGTTTTAGACCACTTTCAAAATCCGAGAAATGTAGGAGAGATAGAAAATCCGAGTGCTTATGCGAAGCTTGCGAGTCCTTCGTGTGGAGATTTGATTGAAATTTTTATGAATATTGATGAAAATGAGGTTATAACAGATGTCAAGTTTAGGACACTAGGCTGTGCGGCGGCGATAGCCTCAGGCTCAATGGCGACAGAGATGTTAAAGGGAAAGACTGTTGAAGAGGCGAGAAAGCTTACAAATCAGGAAGTAGTCGAAAATTTAGGCGGACTTCCTTCCCAAAAGGAGCATTGTTCTGTTTTGGCAGAGGATGTTATTGCAGCAGCATTAAATTCATATGAAGAAAAGAAAAAAGCCGAGTAGTCGGCTTTTTTTGTTGTGTGAGGTGGGGCGGCGGCTTGTTTGATGAGGGATATTTTAAATTTATTTAAAATATCCCTCATCAAACAAGTTATAGGATATTCATAATGAATATCCTATCAGTGAAATGCGTGGCATTTCACCCGCCGCCTCCCCCTTACAAAAATTTAAACGAATTTACTTTA
>CAMSGF010000201.1 GCA_947058225.1 uncultured Eubacteriaceae bacterium | reverse complement strand
TTAATAGATATTAAAGAGCAGAAGGATAATAGGATTTCAGGTGAGTAAATTTATCCCTGCTTCAACTATTTTATGATAAATTTTAAAAAAGTATATAAAAGTTGATGGAAAGAGGTTATATATGAGTTTTATATATGTCAGTGATGTAAGATACAAAGAAAAGAAATTTATGGATAAAATAAAAAATTTCTTTTTCTTTCTCTTTAAAGGATATGACAGAATACATATAAATGATGAGATATATGATTCAAAATTTAAAAAAATCGGATATATAGTTTGGATGGATAAAAAAAATATTTCGGGGCAAATGAGTATGTTACAAAAAATCGTTATAAAAAACGATATAAATTTAGTCTGTTTTTCTGCTGGCTTTGAGTATGACAAAAGTATGAAAAATCTGCCTGTTAAGTTTACGTTTGGAGATGATGCGAGGTTTTTGTTTTTGTGCAGAAGATTTAAAAAGGAAGTGGAAGAAAAGGAAATGGTCGGTGTCATAATAGACAGGAAAACGAAAGAAAGTTATATCGAATATATTTGTAAATATTATCCACTTGTGATTTTTTTTACTAAAGATGTGAAGATGGGAGAAAATATAGCAAGTAAGATTAACAAAAAGACAGGAAGCAGCATATATGTTACAAGTCTTGATAAATCTTTAAACAAAATGGGTGGGATAATAGATTTGTCTATGGATAAATTCAGTGATTTAAAAATAAAAACGCCTTGTCTTTTAGATTTTTATAACAATGAATACTTTGAGGGAGAAAAAAAGCTTTATAGTTTTTGTGTAAAGACAAATGGAATTTTTACAAACGAGAAGTTATTAAATTTTTACAGCGAATCTATTATTGAAGCACTTGTGTTGTTAAAAAAAGGAATTTTTATAAGGGATATGTTTTTAAAAAAGGATATAAATGCAGTTTTAACAGAATATAAATGCAAGTTGGCTTTTAACCCTTGACATATATTTGTCATATTATTATAATTATAAAATATTTTAAGATAAAGTACAATTAATTAGAAAATTGAAGAGGTATGTAAAATGAGTGGTAAGGAAGTTATTCTATCAAAAGAAAAATACGATGAGCTGGAGAAGGAATTAGATTATTTAAAGAATACTAAAAGGCATGAAATTGCTTTAAAGATAAAAGCTGCGAGGGAGTTTGGAGATTTAAGTGAAAATGCGGAATACGATGAAGCAAAGCAGGAGCAGGGCTTTAATGAATGTGACATAAGGGAAATTGAATATAAGTTAAAGCATGCAGTTATAATCGATGAAAATGCGGCTCCAAAGGATACGGTTGTGGTTGGAAGAAGTGTGAAAGTTTATGATACGGAGTTTGATGAAGAAGTAAGCTATACGATTGTGGGAAGTGAAGAAGTAGATTTATCACAAAATAAGATTTCAAACGAATCTCCGATAGGTTCTGCGCTTCTTGGAAAAAAGGTTGGGGAAGTGGCAAAGGTGCAAGCCCCTGACGGAGAAATAGAATTAAAGATTTTATCAGTTGAATAAGAAAAAGTAGGAGAAGAGTTATGAGTGAATATTATGAAAAGCAGACGGAAGTAGTTAAAGTAAGAATTGATAAGTATAACAAGCTTTGTGAAGAGGGAAGGGACCCATACAAAGAAAACAAATACGATTTTGATGCGTACTGCAAGGATATAAACGAAAAATTTGAAGAATACGAAGAAAAAACCGTTAAAATTGCGGGAAGAATTATGTCAAAAAGAGGACAGGGAAAGGTATCTTTTTATGACCTTCTTGATTCAAGTGACAGGATTCAGCTTTTTATAAAAAAGGATAAGGTTGGGGAAGAAGAATATTCACTTATTAAAAGTTATGACATCGGAGATATTGTGGGAGTTGATGGTGAAGTTTTTAAAACTCAAAGAGGGCAGATTTCCATAAGGGTAGAGAGTGTAAAACTTCTTTCAAAGGCAATACAAGTGTTACCGGAAAAATTTCATGGACTAAAAGACCCGGATTTAAGATATAGGCAGAGATATGTGGATTTAATTATGAATCCGGAGGTTAAAGAAGTATTTTTAACGCGTTCAAAGATAATGAAAAGTCTTAGAAACTTTATGGATAACAGAGGTTTTATTGAAGTCGAAACTCCTGTGCTTGGAACTATCGCAGGAGGGGCAAATGCAAGACCTTTTATAACTCATCATAATACGCTTGATATAGAAATGTATATGAGAATTGCGACTGAACTTCCATTAAAAAGGCTTATTGTCGGTGGATTTGATAAGGTGTATGAAATAGGCAGACAGTTTAGAAATGAGGGGATGGATGCAACGCATAACCCTGAATTTACGACTATGGAATCGTACGAATCATATGCGAATTTTGAAGATGTTATGAAAATGATTGAAGAAATGTATGAACACATAGCTATGGAAATATTAGGCACGACAGAAATAACATATGGAGAAGACGAAGTAAGCCTTAAAGCGCCTTTTGAAAGAAAGAGAATGGTCGACCTTGTTACAGAATATACTGGAGTTGACTTTGATAATATAACTGATATTGAAAAGGCGAGAGAAGAAGCTGGAAAACTAAATGTAGAAATTGATGAAAGTTATGGAATCGGAAAGATTATTGAAGAAGTCTTTTCTGAATGTTGTGAGGACAAGCTTAAAGGTCCGATTTTTGTAACTCATCATCCAACTGAAATCTCTCCGCTTTCAAAGAAATGTGTTCGTTGATGACTTAGGTGATGACGATGGCTA
>CAMSGF010000200.1 GCA_947058225.1 uncultured Eubacteriaceae bacterium | reverse complement strand
CAATGGGACAGCAATTAGGGGAAGTCATTCGTATCATTGAACCTGCCGATAAAAAAAGAAAAACTTGTAAATTCAGGTTTTGATTATGTTGCACTTGGGCATATTCATAAGTCCCTTAGGATAAATAATAATATTTTTTATCCGGGAAGTCTTGAACCCCTTGACTTTTCTGAGACGGGAGTTCATGGATATGTGTTTGGAACGCTTGGAAAAGCCAAAGACGAGAATGTTCTTATAAGAGGGGCGAAAAGGGAATTTAAGATAATTGAGGTTGATATTACAGGGCTTAGGTCGCTTGATAGAATCTGCAATTTAATAGAAGAAAAGTGCAGGAATGAAAAAAACAGGAATCTGTACAGAATTGTATTAAAAGGCGTAAAGAGCAATTTAATAGATATAAGAGACATTGAAAATAGGCTTACCGATAAGTTCTTTTATATTGAGTTTAAGGATAATACTGTTATGGACTACGATTTAAAGGCACTTCAAAGGGAAAATGAAAACAATGTACTTGGGCTTTATATAGAAAACTTTTTGAGAAGTAATGACAGTGTGGATATCAAGGCACTTTATTACGGTCTTGAGGCACTTCTTGGAAAAGGGGGCGGGAGATGAAAATAGAAAAGATACACATAAACGGATTTGGAAAATTTAAAGATAAAACAATCGAATTTAAAGATGGTTTTAATCTGATATACGGAGAAAATGAAGCCGGAAAATCGACTCTTCATAAATTTATTGAGGGGATGTTTTTTGGGTTTTTTAAAGATTATTCAAAAAATAAATATTATACTCCCGATTATAATAAGTATCTTCCATGGGAATTTGATGTGTATGGGGGGAGTATTGAATTTGAAAATGATGAAAAGAAATATAGAATAGAGAGAAATTTTAACAGAAGGGCAGAGTCGTTTAAACTTTTTGACAATGTGACGGGAGAAGATTTGACGGATACTCTTCCTTATGACCCTGTTATAAGACAGCATTCTCTTTCTTCCTTAATCGGACTTAACAAGGTTTTATTCAACAATACGATGAGTATAAAGCAGCTTGGCACAAAGACAGATGATGACTTTAAAAAGGAAATCAGTGAGGCACTTTCAAACTATGAAAAAGGTGCGAGCGGTGCGGTTAGCGTAAATAAGGCGATAGAAAGACTTGAGATGGAAAAGAGCAAAATCGGAACTAAAAAACAATCGCGTTCCGACTATGGAAAAGCCGTTATAGAAGTTGAAAAGTTAGAAGAAAAACGAGAGCTTTACAAAAAAATTCAAAATGACAATAAGGACAAATACGTTTTAAGAAGAGAAAAGGAATTAAAAATAAGGGAGCTTGAAAAGAGAAAAGAAGAGATTTTATCGGATATCAGCGATTTAGATTTAGTCGTGGAAAAGGATAAATATTTTAAATACAAAGAGATTGAAGATGAAAACAAATCTTTGATGAATAGAATTAAAGAACTTGAAAAATATAGAAATGTTTCCGATGATTTATACAGTCATTTTTTAGACCTCGATACTAAAAATAATGTCATAAGAGAAAACATAGATAATATTAATCATAAGATAGAGGTAATTGAAGAAAAAAAGAATGTCTTGGATGAATATGTGTCGAAAGCGAAGGAAAAGACAAAGGGTAAAAATTATAATAAAATTCTGCTCGATATGGAATCATTAAAGGACAGAATGGACGCACAAAAAAAGCTTGATGAAAAGTATAAAAGGCAAAAGAATGAAAGTTTTGAAATGTCTTATAACAAAAGTAAAAATAAAAATAAGGCAGTAAGCACGCTGCTTATTATCGGTATTATAATAAGTATAGCTTTAATGGTTTTATCGGTGACATTTAATGATAAGTTTTTAACTTATGTCTATATAGCTTCAGGGGTAACTGCTGCGATATTTTTAGCGAAGATGTTTTCTATGGGAAGTTTTAAAAAGATATCGGAGGAATTTAAAAATTATAACTTTGAACTTGTAAGAACTGAAAATATGATAGAGCTTAACAAAATTGAAATTGACAAGATGTTAAAAGCTTATGATGAAAAAAATGCCGATGATTTAAGTGTTATGCTCGAAGAAAAAAGTTCATATGCAAAAGATATAGCGTATAAACAAAATCAAATTGATAAATACGATATTGACATAGATGATTTAAGAATAGAAATGGAAAGTCTTAGAAAAAAACAGGTTCAGCTTGAGAATAAGATGTCGGTTATTTTGTCGCAAAATTCGATAGAAAGTAAGGACAATTTTAAAAATGCACTTGCTTTTAAGCAGGAATATGTCGTAAATAAAAATAAATACGCTTCTAATTTAAAGATGTTAAATACGATTTTATCAAAGGAAGATGTTAAGAGGCTTGAAAAGAAGTTTGCGGGAGAAAATTTGTATATTGATAAAGATAGGAGTATCAGTTCAAAAAATCAAATGAATTTTGATTTGGACAGTATAGGTGAAGAGATAAATAACCTCACAAATGACATTGCAAGAATTGACGGAGAGTTAAACTCGACTGTCGGTATGGAAGATATTTGTGTCATTGAAGAGGAGATTAATAAGTACAAAAGAAAAATAGATTTATACGAAGAAAATCTCGAGGCACTGAATAAGGCGATAGATACCATTAATGAGATTTCAAAGAACATACACTTAAGTGTTGCACCGAGTATAAATGAAGTTGTAGGTGGAATAGTAAACATCTCCAATACACTGATCGTAAAAGCAAGAGAAGTATCCTTCACCAGCGTG
>CAMSGF010000199.1 GCA_947058225.1 uncultured Eubacteriaceae bacterium | reverse complement strand
TGGAAATCAGGTGACAGCCCTTAACGGGATCGAGCTGTCCGTCAGCAAGGGGGAAGAACCTCCAAAACACGTCGTGTTTATATTTGCGACGACAGAAGTCAACAAAGTTCTTCCAACGATTTTATCCCGTTGTCAGAGGTTTGATTTTTCAAGGATAAATAAAGAAGATATTGTAAAACATTTATGTGGTATATTGGACGAGCTTAATATAGAATATGAGATACCTGCCATTGCAGAAATTGCGATTTCCAGCGAAGGTGCATTAAGAGATGCTCTTAGCATTTTGGATAAGGCGATAAATGTATCGGGTGATGCGAAGATAAATTTAGATTTAGTTCATGACGTGCTTGGGCTTGCGAAGAGGGAAGAGCTTTACAGGGTGTGTGATGGGATATTGAAAAGAGATATTGATACAGCGCTTGTTTCCTTAAATGAGGCTATTATATCGGGTAAAGAGGCGGACAGTGTTCTTATGCAGATAATTGAATATTTTAGGGATAAGATAGTTGCTATAAGCGTTGATGAGCCTAAAAAAGTATTATCAAAGAGTGATGATTATATAAAAAAGCTGACTGAAAGTTATAATGACAATGAAGTTTCAAAGAGGATATGCGATATTTTAATCAAGCTTTCAAAGCTTAAAAACGATATGAGATTTTTCTCGAACCCAAAGTATTTATTGGAGGCTAAAATAATAGAGCTTTGTCTTGATAATGAAGAGGACAGGCTTAATAAAAATGCAAAAGAGATAAAAGCAAACAACAGTGAGGATAATACATCTTCTTTATCAAACGTCGATATGAATCAGATAAATCTTTTAAATGAAAAGATAAACTCTTTGGAGAAGAGTATTGCACTTCTTGAAAATAAGATAAATGAGGGGAATTATCAAAAAGCTCCTGTTTTTGAAGAAAATGATGCTAATAGTAGCTCTAATGATGTAGATTTAAGTTCAATATCCTTAGAGGATAGTGAAAAGATGGATTTAGATGATGAAAGTACTCTTTCTATGTATCCTGATGTGAGAGTGGAAAACGGGGTTATAATGGTTGAGGAGGATGAAGTTAGGGAGATTATAAATCTTCTTAAAAAGTGTTCACAGTACATCACCAATCGTTACAGAGACCCTTTAATCTCACAAATGGTTAATGTGTTAAAGCCTGTATCTTACAAAAACGGAGTCGCAACGGTTGTGTTTACAAATTATTTTAATCTCATAATGACTTTTAATGAGTTAAACGGAAGAGAGCTTTTAAATGATACGATAAAACAGCTGTATGATAAAGACTTAAAGATTGTTTATATGAAGGGCAGACATGAGGTAAGGTTTAAGAGAGATAAGAACAGAAAGAGCAGGCTCGGAGATGAGATAAAAAAATCTCTTGAAGAGGAGAACAAAAATATAAAAGATGATATAATAAAAGACAGTGATGACCTTGGAAGTTTAAGCTATGATGTAAGAAGTGCGAGTGTGGATATATCTCAAAGCAGTGAAGAAGAATATTTGAGTTCATTTGATGATATGGATATTCCCGTTGAAAAAGAGAATGAATTTGAAGAGAGTATAGAAGACTTTGGTTTTACGGAAATGGAAGATTAAGAAAAGGAGATAAGATTATGGCAAAGAGAAAAGGTGGTATTCCCGGTATGGGAGGAAATATGGCAGGGATGATGAAGCAAATGCAGAATATGCAGGCAAAAATGGAGCAGATGAAAGATGAGATTGATAACACTATTTTTGAAGCGACAAGCGGTGGTGGTGCTGTGACAGCAAAGGTAAGTGGGGCAAAGGTTGTGGAAGAAATTATTATGGACCCTGAAATTTTAGACCCTGATGATTGTGAAATGATTTGTGATATGATTGCAGCAGCGGTTAATGAAGCGTTAAAAAAGGCGGATGATGAAACGAATCAAAAGATGGGAAGTCTAACAGGCGGATTAAATATTCCGGGATTTTAAAAATGGCAGTTTATTCTAAACCTATGTTGGAATTAATCTCTGAGCTTGGGAAGTTACCGGGAATTGGCAGAAAGACAGCGAGCCGTCTTGCGTATCATATAATTAATATGGAAAGCGAACAGGTTGAAAAAATTGCAAATTCTATGGTAAATGCAAAAAAGCTCATTAAGAATTGCAGCATTTGTTATAATTTAACGGATAAAGACCCTTGTGATATTTGTTCTGCTCCAAACAGGGATAAGTCTGTTATTTTAGTTGTTGCGGAGAGTAAAGATATTATTGCGATAGAAAAGACTAAAGAGTATAACGGAGTGTATCACGTTCTCGGAGGGGTTATCTCTCCTATGGAAGGGATAATGGTTGAGGATATCAGGATAAAAGAACTTGTGAACAGGATTGGGAGAGAAGATATAAAGGAAGTTATTTTAGCTACGGGGTTTAACGTGGAGGGAGAAACTACGGCAATGGTTATAAAAAAGATTTTAAAGCCTTTTAAAGAGCTAAAGGTTACACGTCTTGCAAGGGGAATTCCATCGGGAGCAGACCTTGAGTATACTGATGAGACGACACTTGCGAATGCGATAAGTGCGAGAAATGAATTGTAAAATATAAAGTTTGTGTTTTAAATATTTTGTTTTTTTATATTTGGGAGTATTTATTTGTTTGTGCGAAGTGGGGAGGCGGCGGGTGAAGTGCGATGCACTTCACTAACAGTCGAATTTCATTCGCCTGAACTTTTAAAAGGAGACAGGAGAAAAAAATGGAAAGATTCAGGGAGTTTGGAAAAAGGTTCAC
>CAMSGF010000198.1 GCA_947058225.1 uncultured Eubacteriaceae bacterium | reverse complement strand
ATCAGCCGTTGCAATAAATTCATTGTATAAAACTCTATCAGCAGCTTTCCACACTAAACCCCAGCATTTGTCTTATATTAGAATTAAAATTTATAAAATTAAATACAATACTCTAAATTTACAAAAAACAAACTATAAGAATACTTCACCCATAAGATACAACACAAAAACTTTTCGTAATACAAACTTTCTTTTCTAAAACAACTGAATATAACCCAATTCATAAACAATCAAAAAAACATAAAAACAAAATAAAAAAGCGACAACGTCGCTTTTTATAATACTTTATTTAAGAAATCAATCGTCCTTGGATTTTTAGGATTGGATAAAATCTCATCAGGAGGTCCCTGTTCAACGACAACGCCCCCATCCATAAATACAACTCTGTCTGCAACTTCCCTTGCAAAACCAATTTCATGGGTAACGACAACCATGGTCATTCCACCCTGTGCAAGCTCTTTCATAACAGCCAAAACTTCTCCAACCATCTCCGGATCCAAAGCAGAAGTCGGCTCGTCAAACATCATAATGTCAGGCTCCATCGCAAGGGCTCTTGCAATAGCAACTCTTTGCTGCTGACCGCCTGAAAGCTGTCTTGGATAAGCATCCGCCTTTTCTGCAAGTCCGACTCTTTCCAACAATTCAATCGCTTTAGCTTCTGCTTCTTCTTTTGTCTTTATCTTCAAATCCACAGGAGCTAACATTATATTTTTCTTTACACTTAAATGAGGGAATAAATTGAACGACTGAAACACCATTCCAATGTTTTCTCTCATCTTATTGATGTTTATCTTTTTATCCGTTATAACTTTACCATCTATTTCAATTTCTCCGTCAGTCGGCATCTCAAGAAGATTTAAACACCTGAGAAATGTTGACTTCCCACTTCCCGAAGGTCCTATAACACAAACCACTTCCCCCTCGCTCACTTCCATATCAACACCCTTTAATACTTCCAGTTTTCCAAAATATTTATGTAGATTAGTAACTTTAACTTTGTGAGTCATTGTCAAGCTTCCTTTCTATGTATTTTGATACCTGTGATAAAATAGTAACTATTACTAAATAAAACATTGCCACTATCGCCCAAGTATAAAAAGCCTCCATTGTCCTTCCAATGTAAATTTTGGCTTCATATACTATATCAGCTAATGAAATAACAGATATAATGGAAGTATCCTTTAAACTAATAATAAACTGATTTACAAGTGACGGTATGGAAATTTTAATAGCCTGTGGTAATACTACCTTAATCATTGCCCTACTTTTAGGAAGGCCAAGACTTCTCGCCGCTTCCATTTGCCCCTTATCTACAGCCTGTATACCACCTCTGAATATTTCAGACATATATGCTCCGGCATTTAAACTTAAAATGATAACACCTGCAGTAAATTGTGTAAACCTAAAATCCGGCACATATATCTGCATAAGTTGAGGTAACCCAAAATAGATAAACATACATTGTACCATAAGAGGAGTTCCTCTAATTAACCAAATATAAAATTTTGAGATAAACCTTAATATTTTAGATTTAGATAAGCCAAAGACACATGAAAGCAAACCTATTACAAATGCTATAATAAGTGATACTATTGTAAGTTTTAATGTTACTGCCAAACCTCTTAAAAGCAGAGGATACACTTCTATAAAAACTGTGCCCATATGTCTCTCCTAACTAATTTATTTTCTTAAATTTATGTATTCCTTCTTATATTACTCTGTTCTGATGTAAGTATTTACGATTTCGTCGTATTTTCCGCTTTCTTTTACATTCTTAAGACCTGCATTGAATTTTTCCAATAATTCAGCATTTTTACCTTTAAGAACAGCAAATCCGTAAGAAGAACCTTTTTCCATATCTGTTACCATTTTTAAACCGTTATTTTGAGAGATACCATATCCCATAACAGGGTAATCTTCAAAGCAAGCAACAGTATTTCCTGTCTTTACATCTTCATACATATTTGGAGATTCATCAAAATATGAAATTTCAAAACCGTATTTTTCTTTTATTGATTCAGCAAATGTAGCACCTTCTGTACCTGTCTTTGCTGCAACTTTCTTTCCTCTTAAATCTTCATAAGATTTAATATCATCATTATCAGCCTTTATAGCCATAACAACACCTGAATCATAATATGGTTCACTGAAATCATATTTTTCTTTTCTTTCATCTGTAATACTCATTCCGGCAATAACCGCATCAGCTTGATTTGTTTCCAAAGCTGTAACAGCTGCATCAAATCCTAAAGGTTGAAGTTCATATTCAAATCCTTGATCTTCTGCAATAGCTTTAAGTAATTCAATATCAACTCCTACGTATTCATCTTGATCATTTTTAAATTCAAATGGAGCAAAAGTTGTATCAGTTGCGATTATGTACTTCTTTCCGCTTTCACCCTCAGCTGAATCTGTTTTAGATCCACATCCTACCAATGTTACCAAAAGTAACATAGCCAATAAAACACTACTAATTTTTTTAAACATATTTTTTCCTCCCTTTTATGCTTAAAATCATATCCATTTTTAATAAATATGAAGTCTATTATACACTAAATTTACAATAAAAGCAATATTTATAAGCATATTTTAATTTTATAATTTATACACAATAAATATCAATGCATAATTATACATTTTGTTTTTTGATTAATTCCAGTTTTTACCATAGCTTTTTATTATAAAATTATGATAAAAAGAAAGTTTTATACTTTCTTTAAAAATAAAATTAAAAATTAATAAATATAAAATTTTGAA
>CAMSGF010000197.1 GCA_947058225.1 uncultured Eubacteriaceae bacterium | reverse complement strand
CGTGATGGATTGTGGCTAAAATATAATTACTCAAAAAATGGAAGTTTTAAAAAAATAAAAATCAGTATTAGTCATATGTTTAATTAATGATGATTAAAAATTGTCAATAAAAGTATAAAAACTTAAAAATAGTTTTTTTTTCATATTAAATATATACTAATCATCAAATTTCAAATTTGGAATTGGTATAGTTTCGTTTTTACTATCCTTTTTTAGTATGTCTTTATTTGCACCCATCTCATTTTGAATCCACTTCATTATTACATTTACAATATAATAAATCTCTTCATTTGTTAAGGCTTTTTCCTTTTCAATTCCATGCCATTTATACAAACATTTCCTGCAACAAGTCGCTGTTGCGTGTTGTGCGATAAAGACAGGATGTCCTTTCATTGGAGTTTGTTTCCCATCATTTGATAATTCACTTTTTGATAACCTCGCTCTTATAAAGTCGTATGCGTGAGATTTTATCTTCTCAGTTCCCTTTTGCTTTATATAAATTAAGTCTTTTTCTTTTAAATGAAATTTACTTCTGAAATTTGATTTTGATAGGTTTTCAAATAATTCACCTAGATTCTCCAAATCATATTTCATTTTTTAAGCCTCTTGTTCTTTTTGGACACATTTTATGTATAAGCTACATTCAATTCTTTTTCTTAACAGTTCACATCCGACATCGTACACATCGTCTAACCTTCCGGTAAAGTTATAGCTGTTGGCGTGACAGCCCCCTCCGCAAAAATACTTCGCAAAGCAGTTTTTACATTTTTCCATATTATCAAGAGTTAAAGCATAAAATTCATCCCTCAAATCGTTATTTACAATACCATCATCTAAATTTCCCATTATAAACTTTTCATCTCCGACAAATTGATGACAGGGATAAATATCTCCCTTTGGAGTTACTGCGATATATTCACATCCGCTCCCACACCCTGAAACCCTTTTGTATTCGCATTTATTTCCGTCGATGTCTATATTAAAATGGAAAAAGTTAAATTCCTTATCAGTTCCTTTTCTTTCTAAATAAAGTTTTGTCAGTTTATCGTAGGAATCTAAAAGTTTTGGGAGATGCTCATTTGTCAATGCGTATTCCTCCCCTTCCTTTGCGACAACTGCCTCTATTGATAAGTTTTTCAGTCCAATATCGGAAAAATGCTTTATATCCTCGTAAAAATCAGGATTGTATGCAGTGTATGTTCCCCTTATGTAGTAGTCCTTTTTTAGCCTGTCCCTTTCTTTTGCCGTCTTTATTATGTTATCTATTATTACATCATAGCTACCCTTACCGTTTCTGGTAGGTCTTGTATAATCGTTTATCTCTTTTCTCCCATCTAAACTCAAGACTACGTTATACATATTTTCATTTAGATATTTTATTATTTCATCGTCTAATAAGACTGCGTTTGTAGTTAATGTAAAACGAAAGTTTTTGCCCGTTTCCTTTTCTCTTTTCCTCCCGTACTCTACAGCTTCTTTTACCACATCAAAATTTAAAAGAGGTTCTCCTCCGAAAAAGTCCACCTCTAAATTTTTGTATCCTGCGGAATTTTCTATTAGGAAATCAAGTGCCTTTTTGGCGGTCTTAATATCCATAACTTCCCTTTGCATATGAAAATCTCCGCCGCCTGCAAAGCAGTATCTACAGGCTAAATTGCAGTCGTGGCTTACGTGCAGACACATCGCCTTTACGATTCCCTGCTGATATATTCTTTTATTTACTTTTTCTTCTTTTGTAAAAAGCAACCCTTCAGCTTTTAATTCATCTATTTCTGAAATTCCTTCAATAATATCTTCACTTTTATATTCATTTGATAATTTTTTTACAATATCTTTACTGTCTAAAGTTTCATAATAATCGAGTATATCGTAAACCAATTTATCGACATCATAAACATAAGAAGAATTTATGTCGAGTATTATGTATTTGTCGTTAAATTTAAACTTATGTATTTTCATATTTTCCCCTAACTCCACACAGGGCGAACTGCAAAAATATGCAATTCGCCCTGTTGTAGAAATAATTTAATTATATTATTTATTTTCGCAAGGTTGATTTCCCACTGTGCAAGAAGTCTTGCAGGCAGATTGGCATGAAGTTGCGCATTCTCCACAGCCTTTAATTTTTTTGTCTTTTTTTACGCTGTTTACTTTTTTAATATGCTTCATAATAATTACCTCTGAAAAATTTTTTATTATTATATCACATATAATTTATATTTTCAATATACAAAATCAGAACGTACTATGTATATTTATGAGAAATATTTTAAACTTTTGAAAAATTATGTTAAAATTTATTTAATATAAGTAAAAGGATATGACAAACAATATGAATGATTTAAACAATTTGTTAGATGAATATACAAAAAAATCACCGATAAGATTTCATATGCCGGGACACAAGGGTATAAATGAAAAAAATAGCTATTACGATAAGGATATAAGCGATTTAAACTTCTCCGATAACCTCTTTTCATCAAGCGGAGTTTTATTAAAATTAAAGGAAAACTTAAAAGATACTTTTAATGCTTTATACTCTTATCCATTGGTTAATGGAAGTACGGCAGGGGTTATGGCAGCCATTTTAGGCTCTGTAAAAGAAAATGAAAACATACTCCTTTCAAGAAATTCTCACATCAGTGCATACTATGGAATAAGCATTTCAAAAGCAAATCCCATATTTTTATATCCTAAAAGTCAAATTGAAAATACAAATTTATGAATTAAGAGAAAAAGCTGCCTATGAGGAAATAAACAGCCAAAA
>CAMSGF010000196.1 GCA_947058225.1 uncultured Eubacteriaceae bacterium | reverse complement strand
AACCAGCCAGATCAATCCCAGACTTCCACGAATATAAATATGACGCATTGTTTTTTTAAAAAAAGTATTGACAATAAAAAATAATGTGATAAAATACAATTAGCACTCAAACTTAATGAGTGCTAACAAAATTAAGCAAATAAAAAATTTATATAATTTTTAGGAGGAAAAAATGAAATTAAAACCATTAGGTGACAAAGTTGTAGTAGAAGTAACCAAGAGTGAAGAAACGACAAAAAGCGGGATTGTTCTTCCCGATACTGCCAAAGAAAAACCTGTTATAGGTAAAATAATCGCAGTAGGAAGCGGAGAAGTAATTGACGGAAAAAAAGTTGAATTGGATGTAAAGGTTGGGGATAAAGTTATTTATTCAAAGTATGCCGGAACAGAAATTAAACTTGAAGGTGAAGAATATTTGGTATTAAGACAAAATGATATTCTTGCCATAGTAGAGTAATTTAAGGAGGATGATTAAAAATGGCAAAAGATATTAAACATGGAGCAGAAGCCAGAAAGGCTTTGGAAGCCGGAGTAAATAAATTAGCGGATACGGTTAAGGTTACACTTGGACCGAGAGGAAGAAACGTAGTTTTGGGAAGAAGTTTTGGTTCTCCTTTAATTACTAATGACGGTGTAACAATAGCTAAAGAAATTGAACTTGAAGATCAATTTGAAAATATGGGAGCAAGTCTTGTAAGAGAAGTTGCAACAAAGACAAATGACATCGCAGGGGATGGAACGACAACTGCAACAATTTTAGCTCAGTCAATTATTAAAGAAGGACTTAAAAATGTAACAGCCGGTGCAAATCCTATGGTTTTAAAAAGAGGTATTGAAAAGGCTGTTGAAGAAGTTGTTGAAGGCTTAAAAGGCATTTCCAAGCCTGTTGAAGATAAGACAGCTATTGCACAGGTTGCAACAAATTCTTCTGATGATGAAACGGTTGGAAAGCTGATTTCAGAAGCAATGGAAAAAGTCGGAAATGACGGAGTTATCACTATTGAAGAAGGTAACACGATGAATGTTGAATTGGAATTTACAGAAGGTATGCAATTTGACAGAGGATATTTATCAGCCTATATGGTAACCGATACTGAAAAAATGGTTACAGAATATGATAATCCTTATATTTTAATCACTGATAAGAAAATTTCTGCCATTCAGGAAATCCTTCCTATATTGGAAGAACTTATTAAAACAGGTGGAAAGCTTCTTATTATCGCTGAAGATATTGAAGGAGAAGCGCTTGCTACTTTAGTTTTAAATAAGTTAAAGGGAGTGTTCAACTGTGTTGCAGTTAAAGCACCGGGCTTTGGGGACAGAAGAAAAGCACTTCTTGAAGATATCGCACTTCTTACAGGCGGTCAGGTTATCAGCGAAGATGTCGGAATGGACTTAAAGAATGCTACTGTTGATATGCTTGGAAGAGCTAAACAGGTTAAAGTTGATAAAGAAAACACGATTATCGTTGAAGGTGCGGGAGAACAAAGTGTTATTGAAGACAGAAAAGTTCAGATTAAAGCACAGTTAGAAGAAACTACATCTGAATATGATAAAGAAAAGTTACAGGAAAGACTTGCAAAACTTTCAGGCGGTGTTGCAGTTATTAAAGTCGGAGCTGCGACAGAAACTGAAATGAAAGAAAAGAAATACAGAATTGAAGATGCATTAAATGCGACAAGAGCCGCTGTTGAAGAAGGATATGTTCCGGGTGGCGGATGTGCACTTTTACAATCAGCTGCTAAAGTTGATGCACTTATTAAAAAGTTAGACGGAGATGAAAAGACAGGTGCTCAGATTATAAGAAGAGCCATTGAAGAACCAATCAGACAAATTGCTCACAATGCGGGAGTTGAAGGAAGCGTTATCGTAGAAAAACTTTTAGGTGAACAAAAAGGCAAAGGATATGATGCGTATAACTTTGAATTTGTAGATATGGTTGAAAAGGGAATTATCGACCCTACAAAAGTTGCAAGAAGTGCAATTCAAAATGCATCAAGCGTAAGTGCTATGTTCTTAACTACAGAAGCAAGTGTTGCGGACATTAAAAAGGATGATGAACCTAATGTTTCAGCACAAATGCCTATGATGTAATGTAAATAGATAATAAAAATAGATAAATATTAATAAAAAAGGAGTGGTTATCCGCTCCTTTTTTTATTGATTTTAGCAATAACATCATCATCAATACCGGTTGAAAATAGCTTTATGTAAAAGAGAAAAATTTTATAATTTTTTATTTTATATTTTATTATTATAGTAGCTTTTCCTTATATAATATAATTTTATTAGATTGTAGAGTCATTTTTTTTTATTTTAAAAATGACTGGAAAGGAAATTTTTATATACAAGGCATTAATAAGTTGTCGTAAAGTCTGAAACTGTTTGGTGCATTGATAAAATTTGTTTGATTTTTTGTTTACTATAAATAGAATAAAGCAAAATAAAGAAGAGAATTTATAAGTTTACTCAAATAAATTTTTTTATTGTAGCCTATACATTGCAGCCTATGTGAAGATAGCCGAGATTTTAAAAATATAAAGATTTATGAAGTATTACATTATATATTTTAATATAACTTTTTCATTATGAAATAGTTGCAATTAATCTTATTTACACGAGTACCTTTCATAAGTCATTATTAATTTTACTTTTTTTCTTTGTATCTTTGTATCTTTAAATTCATTTGGTTTATATTATGAAATTTATTGCTATTGATAAAATATTAATCATTACAATACTTTTTTAATCTGATATATTTTCAAAGTT
>CAMSGF010000195.1 GCA_947058225.1 uncultured Eubacteriaceae bacterium | reverse complement strand
TTAACTTATAAATTATTTTTATCTTATTTTACATAAAATTAAATATCTGTTATAATATTTTTTATAAAAAAATGACAGTTTTGGGAATTTATTATATAAAGGAAATATTGATGAATTATAAAGAAAAAATAACGAGTATTTTAAAAAAAATAGAAAAACCTGTAAGATACATAGGAAACGAAGTAAACAGTTATCCCGTAAAAGAAAACCCTGCTGTAAGCTTTGCTTTCTTTTTCCCAGATATATATGAAATAGGTATGAGCCATTTGGGTATGAAAATTCTCTATGAGATGTTAAATGAAACTGATGATATAATGTGCGAGAGGGTTTTTGCTCCTGATATGACTATGGCAGAAAAGTTAAGGGAGAATGACATTCCTCTGTTTACCCTTGAGAGTTTTTCTCCCGTAAGTGAATTTGATTTTATAGGTGTTACGATTCAATATGAGATGTGTCTTACGACTATGCTTATGATGTTTGAACTTGGGAATATTCCTTTTCTTTCAAAGGAGCGGGATGAATCTTATCCGATTGTTATGGCAGGAGGGCCATGTACTGTAAACCCTATGCCCTTTAAAGATTTTTTTGATGTGATTTTGATAGGGGAGGGGGAATATCAACTACTAGATATAATGGATGTTTATAAAAAGTGCAAAAACAAAGATGAATTTTTACAAAAGATAAGAGATATCGAAGGTGTGTACGTTCCAAAATATGACGATGATGAAAAAGGGAAGATGATACGAAAGGTAAAAAAGACTATAGTGGAGGATATGAACGAATGCTTTGCGATAAAAAAGCCTATAGTCCCGTTTGTTTCACCTGTTCACGACAGGATTTCACTTGAGGTTATGAGAGGCTGCAGGAGGGGTTGTCGCTTCTGTCAGGCGGGGATGATATACCGCCCTGTCAGACAAAAGAGTTTGGATACGATAAAAAGGCAGGCCGATGAACTTATTAAAAATACCGGATATGAGGAAATATCGCTTACCAGTTTGAGCTCTACCGATTATATGGGCTGTATGGATACTATAAAGTATTTGATAGATGAATATAGGGACAAAAAGATAAATGTTTCTCTTCCATCTCTTAGAATGGATACCTTCAGTATGGACTTATCAAAGACTATATCAAAGGTAAAAAAGACTTCTATGACATTTGCCCCTGAGGCAGGCTCTCAAAGAATGAGAAATATAATAAACAAAAACCTTACCGAAGAGGAAATTTTAACGACTGTTGCTGAAGTGTATAACAGTGGATATTCTAAATTAAAGTTGTATTTTATGTTAGGTCTTCCATATGAAACGAAGGAAGATATAGCAGCGATTTCGAAACTTTGTGAGAAAATAATAGAAATATATTATTCCATTGATAAGAAAAAAAGGGGCAGACCGTTTTCTTTAACCATAAGCACGTCGTGCTTTGTTCCAAAGGCGTTTACTCCTTTTCAGTGGTTTAGTCAGGACAAAATGGAGATATTAAACGAAAAGCAGCAGTATTTAAAATCTATTCTTCCAAAAAAGGTGAAGTATCATTATCATGACAGCCGTCTTTCCATGCTTGAGGCTGTGCTTGCAAAGGGGGATGAAAGGCTTTCAAAGGCTCTTATAAAAGCGTATGAAAAAGGTTGTGTGTTTGATTCGTGGAATGAATATTTTAAATTTGACGAGTGGGTGGAGGCTTTAAAAGAGTGTGGTATTGATGCAGGGGAATATGCAAGCAGACCGATTGGTTATGATGATATGCTCCCTTGGGATAACATTGATATTGGAGTTACGAAGGAATTTTTAATAAATGAAAATGAAAAGGCAAAAAGAGAACAGACGACGCCTGATTGTAAAACGAAATGTTCTGCGTGTGGCATAAGCGCTGAATACGGGAGGTGTGATTTTGAAATTTAGGCTTAAATACGAAAAGAAAGACAATTTAATATTCATCTCTCATTTGGATCTTCAAAAGACTTTCCAAAGGGCGTTTAGAAGAGGGAATGTTCCTCTTTTGTATTCAAATGGGTTTAATCCGCATCCAAAGATTCACTTTGCCCCACCTCTTCCGTTATTTTGCGAATCGTTTGGTGAATATATGGACATAGAAACAAACGATGATTTGGAAAATAAGATGAACGAAGTTAAATTAAAGGGTATTTTAGAAAGGGAACTTCCTGAAAATCTCGATATATTAGAAGTTGTAAGATTAGATGAAAATGCAAAGAGTCTTGGAAAATCACTTAAAAGCGGAGTTTACAAAGTTGAAATTGAAACCGATGAAGATTTAGCTGATGAATTAAATAAATATATAAATGAAAGTGAAGTGCTTATTCTCGAAAAAGAGAATAAGAAGGGAAAGCTTGTGGAAGTTGATTTGAGGGATAATATATTTTCTTTTAAAGCATCTTATAGGGAAAAACTGATTATAGATACGACTTTATCACTTATGGCTAATAGGATAGTTGGAATTAATACATTGTTAAAATTGGTTTATAAGAAGTTTCCTGTGTTAGAAATGTGCGATGTAAAGTTAATTAAGGTTGATACTGTGCTTTTATAATATATTTTTATTAAAAAAACAAATATTAATAATTTAGTATTTATGGGATACCGGTTCGATTTTTTTAGTTTAATTTAATTTTGTATTTTTTGTTTGATTTTGTGTGGATAGATTTGTGAAGGATGGATAAGCGGGGCGGCGGGTGAAGTGCTTTGGCACTTCACTTACAGGCGAATTTTATTCGCCTGAACTTTAAAAAAGGAGAGATTTTAAAAATGAATTTTT
>CAMSGF010000194.1 GCA_947058225.1 uncultured Eubacteriaceae bacterium | reverse complement strand
AACATTTGCATTACCTCCGTTTACATAATGAATACATACTACTTTCACACATCACATAAAAACACCCTTCAAATAAAATATTTAATATAAAAATCAAGACTGACAAATGAAGGGAGAAAAACCGGGAGGGGCGGTTCAGATTTTTCATATATGAAAAATCTATCGCAAAAGAAGATAAATAAAACAAGTTTTATTTATCTTCTTTTGCCTGTTTCGTAAGTCACCGACTTACGAAACGAACCGCCCCTCCCACACACAAACACACAAAAAAAAACCACCCCGAAACCGAGGTGGCAATAAATTATATACTCTAAATATTTTAGAAATACTTTCCGCTCAGCGCAAAGAAAAAACCAAAAACCGCTACAATTCCAAGAATCATCGCCCACCTTGAAAGAGAAAGACAAAGGTTAATCTTATCTTCTATCTTCTTTAATTTATAATTAAAAATATCGTACATATCAAAATCAGAATCGGCTGCCTCTTCTTTTTTTCTAGCCTTTTCTTCTTCTTTTAATACTTCAATAGGATTTGAGCCTTTGGAAGAATCAAGAAGCGGAGCCTTAACTCTGTTTCTAAGACTCTTCTTGTAGCCTTGCATAATTCTTTGTCTGTCCTCGGCACTTGCAGGGTCTAAACCAAGCTTATCTTCTTTTGTTTCTTCTGTGATATCGCTGTTAATGTTATTGTTGTTTTCTTCCATAAAGTTATACGCTTAATGAGCGTCCTCCGTCAGCTGTAATACATTCTCCGTGAATGAATGATGGAGTATTTAAGAAATAAACAATATCAGCAACTTCGCTAACGTCCATAAATCTTCCCAAAGGAACTGAATCTTTTCTCTTTTGTAACGCTTCAGGGTCATCTTTGAATCTTTCAGCCATTAAAGGAGTCATAATAAGCGTTGGTGCCACTGAATTAATTCTAAGTCCCGTATCTCCGAAAAATCTTGCAAAACTTCTCGTCATTGATACAACCGCACCTTTACTTGCCGCATATGCAACACTTCCACCGCCACCTGTGAAAGCCGCAGTCGATGCAACATTTACAACTGATGGAACCTGATCTTTTTCCTTTGCTTTTAAAAGTAAGTCAAGTAAAGAAATAATCATATTAAATGGACCGTGCACATTAATTCCCATTATTCTGTCAAATAGTTTAGGGTCAAGGCTGATTTCCTTTGGATCTCCTCCGGGAGAAATACCTGCATTGTTTACAAGTGTAGTTAAGTATCCATAATTTTCTTCAACGAACTTTGCAACTTCCTTGCATTGGTCAAGACTTGAAATATCGCATTTAAGTGCGTGAACCGTATGTCCCTTATCTTTAAGTTCTTTTTGAGTTTCTTTTGCACCTGCATCATCATAATCTACGATGATAACATCGTATCCTTCATTTACAAATCTTTCACAGATTGCTTTTCCTATACCTTTTGCTCCGCCTGTAACAGCAACAACTTTTTTCATCTGTTAATTACCTCTCTCTTTTTTAAATTTACCATATTATACAATATATTTTAATCAATTGCAACCCCTATCATTACTTTTGTAACATAATAAAACAAATGTAATGAATTGTACATTTATTGCTATGAATATTTAATAAAAAACTACCAAAAATAAACTATATATCAATAATTAAGAGGTAATTATGTTCATATCAAAATTAATTATATTACTATTTTTTATTTTTTTTAAAAAAGTTATAGCTATATCTAATTTTGATTTGTTATTACTTATATTTGTTTTACCTGTTCTATTTATTATAAATTTAGTAAATAGAATCAAAACTAAAAAACTGTTTATTTTAAATACAGAACTGTTATTGTTTTTAAACGGAAGTGCTTTTATATTAAAACCAAATTTATTTACTTACTTTATTCCGACACTCGCTTCAGTATATATCTTTCTTTTAGGCTTAATATCGGCTTTAGTTTATATAAAATACAAACAAAACAAATTGATAAATATACTTTTTCTATTAAAAGCGATAATCTTATTCACGCTCTCATTTGCACTTAAATTCCTGACTCATAATAAAATAATTTTTATAAAATTCACCGGCATATATCTAATAATATGTGCTGTGGTATCAACATTTAATTTACTTTTTAAAAATACTTTTGATGTTACTTTTCATCTACCTATAATACTGACACTTTTTAAAGCCAAAAATGAATTTACAAAAATAAAAGAAAATTATAGCGTGAAAAAAGGTCCATACAACATACAGATTTTTATCCACACCACAAAAAAAGGAATCAGTAAATACGGTCACGTAGATTTATATCTGGATAATAAAGTTTTTTCTTTCGGCTCATATGACAGGAGCAGTGAAAAGCTGTTTGGGCTGCTTGGGGATGGAATGATTTATATAGTAAAGGATAAAGAAAAATATATAAAATTTTTAAACAGCTACTCTAATAAAGCCGTCTTTGCATTTGGCATAAACCTTAAAAAATCACAATACGAAAATCTAAAGCTTAAGTTAAAAAACATTTTAAATAACACTACAAAATGGACACCGCCTGCATATTATTTTAATGATTTCAAAACATATAAAAATGATTATTCAAGCAACCTTTATAAAAATACAAACGCATCCTTTTATAAAATAAATTCCGGAAGTTTTAAAACATACTTTACTTTTTATACAAACTGCGTTATGTTTATAAACCATCTTATAGGAAAACACAAAATAAACCCTGTAAATCTTACGGACCTCATCTACACGGTTTGCAAGATGCTCTGTCTTCGGCGCAATATATTTTCCT
>CAMSGF010000193.1 GCA_947058225.1 uncultured Eubacteriaceae bacterium | reverse complement strand
GCTCAACATTTTCTTCGGGTTTATTTGTCGCAATAGCCATCTTAATTCCATTTTCCTTTAACGCTTCAAGCATATTGATGACATCATCGTATAACTTCGCCTCATATATTCCCTCTTCCCTGACATATTTTCTGTGAGTTAAAATTATGTCCATAGCCTCTTCTTCATCATATTTAAACTTTTCCCTTACCATCTTGGCAAACGGAGGTCCCACTAAATCTTTTGCTTCATCCAAAGTAAGCTTCGTGCCATGCTCACCAAGAGATTTTATAAACCCCTTTGCAATACCAAGCCATGAATCTATTATCGTTCCGTCAAAATCAAAAATCACATATTTATACTTCATTTTATTTACCTCTTGAGAAAATTTTATTTATATGATAATCTTACCATATAAGAGGGTGATTGTGTATGAAAAATATTAATAACATCAAAAGTTTTTTTCAAAATGAGTTAAATACAAATTCCGATGAAAGTGCAAAAGGCTCAAGAAGGGAAATTTATCTCACAGAAGCTGTAATTTTTTCTGGAATAATTACAATGATTACTTTAATTTTAAAAGAGTTAAAAATTGAATTTTTCTCATACTTAAATGAAAGCATAAATGTAATATTGGAATTTATAGTGTGTTTTGTACTCTTTTATATTCTGGAAAGAGTTTTAACCGAAATAAAAATTAAAAGAATGGAATAATCAGTTCTCATTAAAACAAAAGGGAAATTATAAAACAAACAATACTTATAATTTAAAAATATTTAATTTATTTATAAATACAATCTATACAATTAAGTACAAATAAATTCGTAAATTTTGTTTTCTAATTTAACTAATCTAATTTATAAAGCACTTTTTCATAATCTTTAACATAGTATTTTATATTTTTTCTTCCCCTTTTGATTATCTCGTGTCCTTCACTTTGTAAAATTTCAATTTGTTCTTCAATACTCATCGGATATTTTGGATTTAACTGTCCATGAGCTTTTAAAGTTCTCCAATAAGGCGTCTTATTATCCTTTCTTTGATGACTTGCCCACGCTGCGATAGAAGAAAATATTCCGGCTGTTATCGGGTCCGTAAAATCAGCATCGTTTTTCTTTGCAAAATATTCTCTGATAACACTAATAGTAATAACTTTACCTCTTGGCACTTTCTTCATAACTTCATCATAATACAAAGCAGGGGCAAAATACATTCTTTCTCCACCGTACTTTTTTATGCTCTTCTCATCTGTAATTATCTGGATTTTTGGCATATCTTTCTTATCCATTAACATCTTGTTAAAATCTTTTTTATCTTCATTTGCCATAACACTTTACCTCACTATATTGTTTTTTCAAAATATATCACATTAAAAACACTTATGCAATGAGACAGTTTTAAAAAAATATAAATTATGATATAATTTTAATACAGTTAAAAAAGGAGAAAGATTATGGAAGAATTAAAAAATATTTTAGAAAAATTTGTTTCATCAGGCTGGGATTTAATATCTGTTCCGTCAAAAGAATATTTAGATGGGAAAAACAATAAAAAAGATTTAACTATCGCAATAGAAGAAGCAGACAAGCAATGCGGAAACTGCGGATGTGAATTCGACATATTATACAAAAAGGCTTTAAATCTTTTAAAATAAAAATACGATGAATAACTTTAAAATAAGAAATATAGCGGATAAAGACAAAGAAGAAATAGCAGATGTTTATATATCTTCATGGAAAAGTGCTTATAAGAATATTCTTCCAAATGATTATCTAAACTCCCTTAAAAAAGAGGACTTCGATAAAGAAATAGACACAGTAAAAAATCTCGTAATAGAAGATAATGGAAAAATCATAGGAATTATAAATTTTGATAAAGCTAGAGATTCAGACGATAAATATACAGGGGAAATAGTAGCTGTTTATATATTAGAAGAATACAGGCGGTTGGGGCTTGGAGAAATTTTATTTGAAAGTGCATCTTTATCACTGATAAAAATGGGTATGAACAAGGTTTATTTATGGGTTTTAAAAGAAAACAAAAGTGCAAGGAAGTTTTATGAGAAGATGAATATGCAAATTAGCAATGAAACAAAAAGCATAGAAATACAAAACAAATCTTTCCCCCTTGTAAAATACGAAAAAGAGTTAATGTGATAATTCATATAGTATATGTTTTATTTTTTAATAAAATCAGAACAGGAGAAAAACAATGCAGATTTCAAGCAGATTTACAATAGCCCTACACATATTCGCATGTGTAGATACATTTGAAAAGGAGCATAAGATAACAAGCAATTTTTTATCAAACAGTATAAACGTAAATCCCGTTATAATAAGAAATGTGTTATCACAGTTAAAAAAACACAACCTCATAAGCATTGCAAGGGGAAGCGGTGGAGCGAGTATAACAAAGCCTTTGGAAGAAATAACTTTTTTAGATATATTTAACGCAGTTGAAAGCATCGAAAATGACACTCTGTTTCATTTTCACGAAAACCCAAATAAAGAATGTCCCGTCGGGAAAAACATTCATAATGTATTGGATGGCAAATTAAAAAACATTCAGGGTGCTATGGAAAAGGAATTAAGTCTAATTACACTGGCTGATGTTAAAAAAGATTTAAAAAAATATTTATAAATCATATCTTTAAAGAAATATTTATAATTAAGTATACCTCTTAATTTTTCTATAAGTTTATAAAATAAAAATATGGAATTTAAATTTAATCTTATTTGTGAAATGTTAAGTTTTGTATTATAAAATATCTAAAATTAATATATTAAATTAATAACAACT
>CAMSGF010000192.1 GCA_947058225.1 uncultured Eubacteriaceae bacterium | reverse complement strand
TTCTTGTTATCTTATCTATTGTTCTTGCTTCTTTAAACTTATAGTCAATTTCTTTACTATACAGTTTACCGAGTGCCGCTTTTTCAGCCTTTAAGGTATATAACGATAGCCCTTTTTCTTCTCTATATGCTAAGTATTCTTTTGCATATTTTTCTATTTTGTTAAGGCTTGCGTATTTGTTTACGCCTTTCTCTTGTATGCACCACTCAACAAAATGTGTGCAGTGTTCTAAGTAGGTCTTATATGTATTCATTGAGTGAATTGTATCAACACGAATATTTACAGCACTTAAATCTTTACCTTGTGCTTTTCTTTCTTCTCGTGCTTCTTGTTTTGCCTTGTGCCTACTCTCACCTATACGCATTTTTGAATTAAGATTTCTTTGCATTTGTTTTTCTAGTGTTTGGATTAAATCACCCCCATTTATATTTTTAATTTTTCTTTATAAATTTGTATAAGTTCATATTGATAGTTTGATAGATTTTTTAAAGCAATAGCCAGTTCACCAGCAACATTAAAATCTTGTATATAGCGTCTTTCAAGAACTAAAATTTCGCTTCTACATTTGCTTATATTGTTTTCAATTTCTTCTATTTTTTTTAGTGTTTTCTTATTCATATTTTTCATTTCCTATCTTGTTATAATTTTTTGTCAGCCCCCTACTCGTAAATAGGGAACTAACATATTTTTTGTTAAGAGTGGGAGATTGTTTAAGTGTTTCTCGTTCACTTTAATTCCTAATTTTTCCGTATAAAAAAAACAACTTTATCTTGCTAGTTGTTTAATAAAATAATTATTATATCCTATTTTTTCGTAACTCTACGACAACTATTAATGTTATGTATAATAACAATTCCTAAACTTACAAGTTTATATTTTTAATGCATAACTTCCCAAAAAGCATACATATTTTTTGTTACCTAATATGCAAAAGGCGCACACTTTAGAAAACGCTAGGTTTTATTTTTAACTTTTGGACACATGTTTTTATGTGTACCGATTTACTTTATATTTTAATTTTATCAAACAAATGTTCTTTTTGTCAAGACATCGGCGTTTATAAATACAAAAACTTACGTTTTTATACTTATAACCCGTTGTCTTAAGCAAGTTTTACGCAATAAAAAACAAGGGCAATCACGCCCTTGTCAATTTAAAAAAAATCATCTTCTTTGGCTTGCTGTTCTTCTATATATTCGTTGTAGGCTTCTTTATCTTTTGAATTACCGAAAAAGTCTTCAACGTCCATATCATCAGAACTATACCAAAGATCATTGTCTTCATTTTCACCCCAAGACTTTAAGCCGAAAGGATCGAAATAGCTAACACCGTCAGAAGAGATATAATCAAATTGTGGTTCTTCTTCTGTTCCCCTGTTCTTTTGATAAAATACCTTATCAACATTATCTTCTCTAATAATGACTTTATGTATTCTTCTTAGGAACGCTTGCCAAGTTGTTGAGTGGTCTTCTTGGATGCTTTGATATTGTTCTTCTAAAGATATATTTGTTGTAATGAATACTTTACGATAACAGGCAACTTTATTGCTATAACGAGAAGGTAAAGAGAGAGGATAACCGTCAAGGAAGTTTAACATATCTTGTATCTTTATATTATTTCTAAACTCTTCAAAACTTATAACATCTTGATTATTATAGTTATCAAAAGGATGATCGTAATCTGTCACACGATATACATTAGTATATCCATATGTTTCCATAACACCCCTTGTTTTTCCTTTTCCAGTCTTTCCGAAAATATATGTAACCTCAAGGTCACGCCATTCATTTTTATATTTATCAGTTAATAAGTCATTTCTTACACGGTCAATATTTGAAGCATATTTTATATAAAAAGCATTTTCATTATATATTTCAGCGTTAGACATTCCTCTTAAAATCATATCCCTTAATTCGATTAAATCATATCTTTTACCTTGTTCTTCTTCAGGCACTTCACCACTTTCATATTGCATACCTTCTTGCCTTGTGTCTTCTTTTTCAGAGCCTTCATATTTTCCAGTCTTATATATATAATCTCTATTATCTTGACAAGTGCCAACACAATATTCAAGATGTGCGCCAGGGAATACTTTTAATAAACTACTTCCCCTTATTCCATTATGATTTTTAATAAATATATGCCAGTGTCTTTTGCCTGTTTCTTTCCCTATTTCTTCACAATAACAGAAGTAATCCGTTGCAGGCCATTTCTTTCTTATTACATTTTTTAAGTTATCAAACTCTATACCAATTTCATCTATATTATTTATTGTTAATTGCCATTTACGACCTCTCATTTGAGATACGTTTTTCATTTCACTCATAAAAAAATCTCCTTTCATTTATCTATTTTATTTAGACATAAAGGAGCATAAAAACATATATATCAATTCGATAGACATTTAATCTATTGACATTTTATTCTATTTATTATATTATATATATAACAATAGTGAACGAATTAAAAAAATTGTTTCTATTGCTAAATACTCTATATGTTTTTATGTTCCAAGCCGTTGCCCAACGGCTTTTTTTTATATCCATAAATAAATTGTATAATATTAATTTAATTAAATCAAGATATGCACATTTTTGCATTTATAAATTGTTATGTTAATTGTTCTAATTCTACGAATTAGAACCTTTTTTATATTTTTTATACGCTACGACGGCGTAAGCCGTCTCCGACTTCGCTTGCCGCAACTCTTGCAAGGCTTACGCCATTGCTTCCTCCCTGCCTTATCATTTACCAAGCTGTCTCGCCAGCTCCTTCATCTC
>CAMSGF010000191.1 GCA_947058225.1 uncultured Eubacteriaceae bacterium | reverse complement strand
TTTCCCGTATCACCGCTTGTGGCAGTTAAAATAAGAGTCTTTTTATCAGTGTTTGTATTTTCCTTTGCACATTTTAACAAATGGGGAAGGATAGAAAGAGCACAGTCTTTAAAAGCCAGCGTATTCCCCGTAAAAAGCTCCAATATAGATAGATTATAGTTTATGTCCTTTACATTAAAGATGTCATCTGTTTCAAAATTATCGGTATTATACGCATTGTCAATGCAATAATCTATTTGTTCATCGCTAAAGTCTAAAAAAGTTTTTAGTATAACTTTTGCAATGTGCTTATAGCCTTTAAACAAAAACTCTTCATAATTAAATTTAATATGTTTTAAATTTTGTGGTACAAACAAGCCGCCTTCTTCGCTTAAACCCTGCACAATAGCCTGTGAGGCTGTGACGGTGTGTTGTTTATTCCTTGTAGAATTGTAAAGCATAAATTCCTCCTAATTATATCTAAATATCTAACTTTAAATCTCCTGACTTAATGATATTCTTCTTTCTCATATATGTAGAAACCAAAAGTGTAATTACAGCCGGAAGTATTATATGTACGATTAATATTGAGATAAACGTATAAGCGCCTGCTCCCATAGCTTCAACCGCTCCAAACTGTCCGACAAGTCCACTCGTTCCCATTCCCGCACCGTATGGCATATTTGTCATTTTAAATATAACAGTCGATACAGGTCCTGTAACAATACTTGCGATTACAGGCGGAATCCAAAGCACAGGTTTTTTCATAAGGTTTTTTATCTGAAGCATACTCGTTCCGATTCCCTGAGCGATAAGACCCTGCACTCCGTTTTCTTTAAAACTCATAACTGCAAAACCTATCATATGGGCCGAACAGCCTGCACAGGCTGCTCCTGCTGCAATACCCGACAGATTTAACATAATTCCGATGGCCGCAGAGCTTATCGGAAGTGTTAGGAATATTCCCATTAAAGCACTGACGATAATTCCCATAAAAAACGGCTGAAGTTCACACGCATTCATTATTACTTTTCCAAGGTATGTAAGAAGACTTTGCATAACAGGTCCTGCAAAATATGCAACTATACTCGCTGAAAGAATTGTAAGAAAGGGAGTAACAATTATATCCACATTGGTCTTTTTTGAAACCAACATACCGATAAAACTGCCCGCAATACCAGCAAGCAATGCACTTATTGGGTCCCCTCCTATAAAACCTCCTGCTGCACAGGAGAATATAACAAGCGGGTCACTTCTAAGCCCGTATGCCACAGCTATGGCAATAACAGGGGAAGTCATATCCTTTAATGCAGGGTACACTGTTTCAGTGAGAAATTCTATTCCTAAAACCGTTCCGATTTGGTTTAAAATACTGCCGATAATAAGTGTTGAAAATAATCCGAGTGCCATAAATGATAGTGTGTCGATAAAATACTTTTTTAATACTTTTTTGATGTCCATTTTAATTTCCTTTTTTGCTTGTTGCTTAAATTTTTGTGATTTTATAAAAAAGTCATTCCAAATTAAATTTTATTTATTTTTAAGAATTACTTTTATTATTATTTTGTCTGTCTTTATTTTTGTTATTATTTTTTTTGTGATAGTTTCTATGATGATTTGACGGTTTATTATTTCTGTTATTTGCCTTATTTACCTTGTTTACTTTATGATGATTATGTTTATTATCAGCATTTTGTTCTTTGTCATTTTCTTTTTTTGACTTACTTTGATAAGCCTGTGCGATTTCAAGTGCTTCGGTTGATGTTTCATCTAAATCTTTGTATTCATTCTTTTTAGATTCTTTATGTGTGTTCTTTCCGATAATGCTTACATCACCCAGATGATATTCCTTAAATGATAAATCTCCGTCATTATTAAACTTAACCAAAAATGTTTCTTTTAAAACATTAAGCCTTTCAACCGTTCCCTCACCATCATTTGTTTTTACCCTGTCATTGATTTTTGGAAGTCTTGAAGATGCGTCTTCATAGCAGCACTGTTCATATTGCAAACAGCACAAAAGCCTTCCGCACATTCCGGAGATTTTCCCCGGATTTAGTGAAAGTCCCTGTTCCTTTGCCATTTTTATACTAACGGGTTCAAAATCATTAAGCCATTTAGAGCAGCAAAGCTCCTGCCCGCAGCATCCAAACCCTCCTAAAATTTTAGCCTCATCTCTAACACCGATTTGTCTTAACTCAATGCGAATTTTAAATATACCCGCTAATTTTTTAACGAGCTCCCTGAAATCTACTCTGCCATCGGCAGTAAAATAAAAAATTATTTTAGTTGAATTAAACGTATATTCAGCTTTTATAAGCTTCATATCGAGATTTTCTTTTTCTATCTCTTTTTTGCAAATAGCCAGTGCTTCTTTAGCCTTTACAAGATTTTCTTCGTGAGTTTCGGTATCCTTTTTTGAAGCCTTTCTTAAAATCGGTTTAAGAGGGGAGGGGATTTCTTCTTCATCAATATTTTGAACCTTTGAAACGACCTGTCCGTATTCCATTCCTCTTGCCGTCTTTACTATAACATTATCATTTGGTTTTAAGTATATATTTACCGGGTCGAAGTAATACACCTTACCTGCCGGGGAAAATTTCACCCCAACTACTTTAACCATATATTTCCTCCTGAATGTAGATAAATAAGTTAATAAGAGCAAGCTTTGTATTTGTGTTTTGTTTGATGGCAGAATATATATATACTGCCTTATCAATTATTCTCGATTGTGAAAAAGAACTTACTCTCGTACTTACTTTTTTTATTGAATCAACGTAATGTTTACTAAAGTTTTCCATTCTCTTTATAAAATAT
>CAMSGF010000190.1 GCA_947058225.1 uncultured Eubacteriaceae bacterium | reverse complement strand
CGACGCTATTCCGATCTCTCCTTATCTTTTATTATTTTTCTAAATAAAAAAACTTATGAATGTTATTTTCATTCATAAGTTTTTTTATTTAGAAAAATAATAAAAGAAAAGGAGAGTTATATGTTTTTGAATTTATGCTTATTGGTTTTTGGATTTTTTCTTTTGATTAAGGGGGCTGATTTGTTTGTGGACGGCAGCAGCAGTGTTGCAAAGTTACTAAAAGTTCCGACTCTTATTATAGGTCTTACCATTGTTGCGATGGGAACGAGTGCTCCGGAGTGTGCTGTCAGTGTAGCGGCGAGTCTAAAGGGAGAAAATTCACTTGCAATAAGCAATGTCATAGGCTCAAATATATTTAATTTGCTTGTGGTTTGCGGGTGTTGTGCATTTATAAAGCCTCTTGAAGTAAAAGAAAACCTGCTTAAAAAGGAGTTTCCGTATTCAATTTTTGTAGGTGTAATACTTTTAATATTTGTTGCATTTTTCCCTTTTAAAAATTATACTGTTATGAGAATTGAAGGGGTTATACTGTTAGTTTTATTTATTCTCTTTATCTTAAATACAATAAGACAGAGTTTAAATGCGAGAAATCAAAATATTGTATCAGAGGGAATGGAAGAAATAAAGGCTATGCCACTTTGGAAATCTCTTTTGTTTATTATTGTCGGTCTTATCGGAATTATCTTCGGTGGAGATTTAGTTGTAAACAGTGCAAGCTATATAGCGAGTGAATTTGGATTTTCTCAAACGTTTATAGGCCTTACTGTTGTGGCGGTTGGAACGAGCCTTCCTGAACTTGTTACATCGTTTGTCGCTTCAAAAAAGGGTGAAAATGATATGGCTCTTGGAAATGTCATAGGCTCAAACATATTTAATATAACGCTTATTATAGGTGTCGCATCGGTTATAAGTTCGATAAGCGTTACATTTGAATCGATAATGGATTTGGTTTTACTTATGGTTATGAATGTAGTTGTATTTTTCTTTTGCAAATCTAAAAGGGAAATTAATAAAAAAGAAGGTATATCGATGATACTTATATACCTTATATATATGGTTTATATAACGATGAGATAATGATTAAATAGATGATTATTGTTCCGGAATTACTGCAAAAATTATTATATCTTCATTTGAATTATTTATAAGTGTATGACTGTGACCCTTTGGGCAATAGTGGGAATCTCCTGCTTTTGCGCTTTCTTCTTTCCCATCGTATATTATTTTTGCCTCTCCTTTTAATATGTAGATTATTTCACTGCTCGTATCGTGCGTGTGTTCTCCGATAGATGCCATGGGAGGTAGTGTTGCTTTTAAAATCCTGTTGTTATCATCGACATACATCTTTGCCATAATGTATTTTTCCCCGCCTTTAAAATTTTCAAGTTTTTCTTCTTTCATTTTTTCAAAATTAAATATCATTTTTCATCTTCCTTTTTATTTATATTTTAGGCTGGATAAATCATTGTGATTTATTCTTATATTTTATGTATGCTTTTAATTTCTTTTTATTTTGATTTTTCATATAAATCTTTTATTTTTTTAACGAATATAAATTTTTATTTTCATTCTTATTTTTTTATTGCATATATGCTTTAAATAAATTCTTCAATTATTTTAAAAAGTTCATAAACCTGTTCTTCTTCAGTGATATTATTAATATTACCTCTTATCTTTGCACTGTTTTTCATTCCTTTTATATACCAATAAAGGTATTTTCTAAAATCTATTACTTTATTTTTTGCACTTGAATACTTCATATGTATTTCAAAGTGTCTTTGTGCTGCTTTTATTTTGTCAAGCGTGGAAAAAGAAAGTTGTTCGCCTGTTTTCAGAAAGTGTTTTGTCTTTTTAAATAAAAATGGGTCATAATTTGCACCCCTGCCAAACATAAGTCCGTCAGCATTTGTTCTATCTAACATTTCCTTTGCTTTGTCTTCATCAAACATATCTCCGTTTGCTATGAGCGGAATGTTTACGCTTTTTTTTGCCTTTCTTATTTCTTCTATATGCACTTCTCCTGAAAACATCTCTTCTTTTAATCTTCCATGCACCGTTATCATATCCGCACCGTTATCTTCCAAAGTCTTTACTATATTAACAGTGTCTATTTTATCGAATCCTATGCGGGTTTTAACCGATACAGGCTTTTTGGATACTTCTTTAACTGTCTTTACTATTTCACCGGCCTTTTTTAAGTCTTTTAAAAGTGCACTTCCATCATTATTATTTACGACTTTTTTTACGGGACAGCCCATATTTATATCTATGAAATCAAACGTGGTTTCATTAATAACTTTTTCTACGACGTCTTTTATTATATCTGCGTCACTTCCGAAAATCTGTATTCCGCATATGGTATTTGTATGTTCTTCATTTATAGTTTCCATAAGTGGAAAAGTATTTTTAGAATTATAAAAAATGCCCTTTGCACTGACCATTTCACTTACAAAGAAAGAACATCCCATTTCTTTTATAAAAAGACGGTAGGGTAGGGTTGTTATACCTGCGAGGGGTGCCAATATTAGATTATTTTCCTTTAATATATTTTTAAAATAATTATCTTTTGTTTTTGTCATATATTATTTTCAAACCTTTTAAAGTCAGTAATGGGTCAAATTCGTCTATCGTATCGGTTTCAGGAAAAATTATATTCCCGTATCCGCCTGATGCTATTACAAATATATCATCAAGTCCAAGTTCTTCTTTCATCTTTTTTATGATATATTCGCTGTGACCTATATATCCGTAAATATCCCACTTCCATTCCGGGCAGCTTTTATATACAATATCCGCTGT
>CAMSGF010000189.1 GCA_947058225.1 uncultured Eubacteriaceae bacterium | reverse complement strand
GATTTTTTGATAAATGTATTTTGGTTTTAAAATAATTGTATTTGGGCAAGGCTATTAAATTAAAAATGAGTTTATAAATTTTTTTTAAAAAAAGTTTACTTAAATAGCGAGTTTATTATGCCCATTAAAAAGATATATTGGATAATATTCAAGAAGAATAAGATATGAATTTTGCTTTTTATTTAATAAGTTTAAAATTATTAAAAAAATAAATAAAATAATACGAAGGAAAAGTTGTAGTAATGAAGAAGAGAAGTTTTTTAGTTTTGTTTTTACTTATTATTTTATCGCCGCTTAATATTTATGCTCATCCTGGTGGACTTGATGCGAACGGAGGGCATTATAACAGAAAGACAGGGGAGTATCATTATCACAAAGGGCCTAATGCAATAAAGAGCTCATCGTCTTCAAAGAGCAGTTCTTCTTATTCTTCAAAAGAAAGTAGGGAATATAAAAAGCAAATAGATAAGTTAAAGAAATCTAATACAAAATTAAAAGATAATAACAGTAGTTTAAAAGAAGAATTAAAAGCTAAAAATAATGAAATAGCAGAGTATAAGGAGAAACTTGAGAAAAGTGAAAATGGCAGTCGTATTTTTAACACTGTATATTTTATACTAGGGATAGGTGTTGGCATTATCGGTTTAAATTTGTATAAGAAAAAGAAGGAAGAAAAAGACAAAGGGTTTTAATCAGATGTTAAATTATATTGAAAAAGGAGAGGGAGAAGTTTTAATGCTGCTTCATGGGAATGGGGAAAATGCTAACTGTTTTAAAAATCAAATAGAGTTTTTTAAGGATAAATATAAGGTTATTGCCCTTGATACGAGAGGGCATGGGAAAAGTCCAAGAGGCAATGCGCCTTTTACATTAATTCAGTTTTGCGAAGATTTAAAAGATTTTTTGGATGAAAAGGGGATAAAAAAAGCAAATTTTTTAGGGTTTAGCGACGGAGGGAATATCCTGATTTATTTTGCTTTAAAGTATCCTGAATATATTGATAAGCTGATATTAAACGGAGCAAATATATTTCCAAGCGGAATGAAGTTTAAGTATTATATTGGAGTTAATTTGACTTATTTTCTTTGTAAGATTTTATCATTTTTTAGCAATAGGTATGTTAGGAAAAGAGATTTGTTTTCTCTAATGGCAAAAGAGCCTAAGATAAGTTTTGATGAACTTAAAAATATTAAAGCAGATACTTTGGTTATAGTTGGAAGTGATGATATGATAAAACATTCTCATTCCGTTAAAATAAGTGATGGTATACCAAAGTGTGTTTTTAAGATGCTTGATGGGAATCATTTTATAGCGTATAAAAAAAGTGATGAGTTTAATAGAGTTGTGTTGGAGTTTTTGGAGGGGAAGTTTTGAGGGGCGGCGGGTGAAGTGCGAAGCACTTCACTAACAGGCGATTTATAATCGCCTGAACTTTGAAAAAGCTGTGATTTTATAAATTTATTTATTAAATCACAGCTTTTTAAAAGCCGCCGCCCCTCCGGTATGTTTTATTTGCTTTTAAATTTTAAAGAGAGCAAAAACAGGGTAAGCACTGCCTTCAGTATATTTCATTTGCTCTGGTATGTTTCATTTAAAAGCGATATTTAGCATTAAAATTCATACTAAAATTTTATTATAAATTATATACTGTCGATAAATTTAATGTATTCTTTACTGGCTTTATCTATATCCTCTTTTGTCGGTTCGTATTCTGCAGCATAAAATGGATAAAATCCTCTGTAATTGGCGTGAATATAGCTGCATGTTGATTCAAACGGTCTTAAAAGCTCTTCTACTATGTATAAATACGTCTTGTCTTTACCATACTCTTCTTTCTTCCCTCCGATAGATACCCCTATCGCAACTTTTCTGTTTTCCATCTCACCCGTTCCATGTTCATTTATAGCCCACTCAGGTGTTATAACTTCATCCAGCCACTTTTTCATAAGGTATGGACAGTTTACAAAATAAAACGGGAACTGAAGTATTAAATTATCGTGGTTTTCTATTAATTCCTGTTCCTTTTTGATATCTATAACTGCGTCTTTGTATTCTTCATCTATGATATGAACTGTGTACTTTTCCTTATATTTATTAAGCTCATCCACAAATCTCTTGTTTATTATGGAATCTTTATAGTTTGGGTGGCTTACAATGACAAGTGTTTTCAATGTATTTCTCCTTTTGTTTTTTTGTATTATATCATAGTTTTTTATTAAAATAAAAATAACTTAAAACATTTTGATTTTACTTATTATAGGTTTAATATTAAAATTATTTAAAATTGATGTTAATAATAATTTATTATAATTCTTGTTTATTTAATTTGTTTTTTATATTGATATATTAGCTTTTTTTATTAAATTAAAATAGATATAAAGATATAATATGTTTAATTTTTTTTGTGTTATTTTGTAATGTACATATAATTAAGTGTTTAAAGTCCTACATATTTTTATAAAAATATTAAAATCTGTGTATTTTATTTGTTATATGCAAAAAAAGTGCAAAAAACTTAAAAAAACTCTGAAAAAACCTTGCAAAATAAAAATAGATAGTGTATCATAGATAGGCTAAAAATTATGCGTTGAAGCGGAAGGTTGCGGCAATGCCGGTAATTTTCGTGGAGTATGTTACCATCGTGAATGGGGCGGCATACTTGATATTTTTTTGTGAGTTCCATAAAATGAACACACGGAAGCGTGTATCAAGTAAAGTCGTACTAGCAAAAGATTTTAGGAGGTTTAGTATGGCAGCAAATCAAAAAATTAGAATCAGATTGAAGGCTTATGACCATGCGGTTATA
>CAMSGF010000188.1 GCA_947058225.1 uncultured Eubacteriaceae bacterium | reverse complement strand
GATAAATTTATCATACAAGCCCCTGTACTTAATCATTCCATAACGCTCAAAAAGCCGCCGCCCCTCCAAACCTTCCTCCAACTCCTACAAAACACTTACAATTCTATTTTAAATTCCAAACACTAAAATTCTAACATAACAATCATTTGATTATATAATCACAACATCAATTTTCATCGATATAATTAAACCTCTTGATATTGTAAATTTCAATTCTGCTTTTTACAAATTAATTTTTTATATTATTGCTATCAAACAAAATTAAAACATCAATAAAAAATCGCCTTATATAAGACGATTTTTATTTTCTATATCATATCTTTTACAATATTCTTTGCATTTTCAACTGCTTCAGCAGCTCTTGTTATGTCTTTAAGCCCTGCCTGTGCCATATCAGGTCTTCCTCCCCCACCGCTTGAAACACTCTTTGCAACTTCTCTTATAAAGTTTCCGCAGTGAAATCCGTCTTTTACAACGTCTTTACTCGCAGATGCTATCATCATTCCCTTATCACCTGTAACACTAAGCAAGAATATAACGCATTTTTCTGCTTTATCCTTAATCTTATCGCAAAGCTCCCTCATCGCTCCTGCATCGGTATCTTCAACTTCACTTATTATAACATCTATATCACCCATTTTTTCTGCTTTTTCCAAAAGAACCGATACAATATCTCCCTTTTGTTCGCTCTTTAAGGCTTTTACTTCCTTTCTAAGTTCCTTGTTCTCTCTGATTAAGTCCTCTATTTTATCCACTTCTTCATCATCTTTAGCCTTTGTCTTTAAAGCCTGATTTATCTCTTCAACCTTTTTAATATTATTTAGGGAATATTCTATTGCTTCAAGCCCTGTCAGTGCCTCTATTCTTCTAACACCGCTTGAAACCGAGCTTTCAGAAATGATTTTAAACATACAGATTTCATTCGTGTTATTTACATGGCATCCACCGCAAAGCTCTGTCGATATGTTGCCCATTTTAACAACCCTTACAATTTTGCCATATTTTTCTCCAAATAATGCCATTGCTCCAAGTTCACTCGCTTTTTCCTTTTCAGTTTCAAAACAAGTTACTTCCGTTGAAGAAAGAATATAAGCATTTACTAACTTCTCCACTTCTTTTATCTGTTCATCTGTCATCTTTTCATAATGTGAAAAGTCAAATCTGAGCCTTTTGTTATTTACCGATGACCCCGCCTGATTTACATGTTCCCCAAGCACTCTTTTAAGTGCAGAGTGAAGTAAATGGGTGGCAGAGTGATTTCTTTGCGTATTAAGCCTGTTTTGTCTATATATTGATAAGTCATACACATTTCCCTTTTCCAAAATACCTTTTTTTATCTTAACCTGATGTATAAATTTATCTCCGCTTTTTGTAACATCCGTAACATCTGCATCCACATTTGCGCCCATAATTTTCCCCGTATCACATTCCTGTCCACCGCTTTCAGCGTAAAAAGGAGTTTTATCGAAAATAACAAACGCCTCTTCATTATCTTTTATTAAATCAACTTCTTCATTGTCTTTTATAATAGATAAAATCTTGCCTTTTCCGGCAAAATCAACATATCCGTCAAACTCAGTTTTATCAAATTTTGAAACTATATTGGTAAGGTCGCTTCTATAGCTTATAATGTCCTTTGAACGTGCGTTCCTCGCCTTTTCTTTTTGCTCCTTCATAGCCTGTTCAAACCCGTCCATATCGACAGTTATCCCCTTTTCGGCCATAATTTCATTGGTCAGTTCAATCGGAAAACCAAACGTATCATAAAGCTTAAATGCTTCTTCGCCTGAAAGGACTTTTAAATCTTTTGTAAATGAATTAATAAGCTCTAACCCTTGATTTATCGTTTCATTAAACTTCTTTTCTTCAACGGAGAGTACCTTTAATATTGATGTCTTTTTGGCAATTAACTCAGGATAAGCTTTGCCTGATATTTCCATAACCTTTTCTGCAACTTTTTCTATAAAAGCATCTTTTATTCCAATCAACATACCATGACGGATAGTTCTTCTGATTAATCTTTTTAAAACATATCCCCTGCCCTCATTTGACGGTAGTATTCCATCACTTATCATAAATACGACGCTTCTTATATGGTCGGTTATTACCCTTATTGAAACGTCCGTTTCCTTATCCTCTCCATATTTAACACCTGCAAGAGAACATACATAATCTAATATGTATCTGATAGTGTCAACTTCAAAAATCGTATCAACTCCCTGACAGTATGCAGCAAGCCTTTCAAGCCCCATTCCCGTATCTATATTTGGATGTGCAAGCTTTGAATAATTCCCGTCCTTATCCCTGTCAAATTGTGTAAAAACGAGATTCCATACTTCGACATATCTGTCACAGTCACACCCAACTTTACAATCAGGACTTCCACAGGAATATTCCTCTCCCCTGTCCACATATATTTCAGAACATGGTCCGCAGGGTCCCGTTCCTATTTCCCAAAAATTATCCTCTTTTCCAAGCCTTGTTATCCTGTCATCACTAAGCCCTATTTCCTTTTTCCATATTTCAACAGCCTCATCATCGTCCTCATACACGCTTACATATAACTTATCTTCATCAATTCCTACAACCTTTGTAAGAAATTCCCACGCAAAATTTATCGCCTCTGTCTTAAAATAATCTCCAAAAGAAAAATTCCCAAGCATTTCAAAAAAAGTCCCATGTCTTGATGTCTTTCCGACATTATCAATATCAGGCGTTCTGATACACTTCTGACAGGTCGTAACCCTCTTTTTAGGCGGAACTTCTTCTCCTATAAAATAAGGCTTTAGCGGTGCCATCCCCGAATTAATAAGTAATAAACT
>CAMSGF010000187.1 GCA_947058225.1 uncultured Eubacteriaceae bacterium | reverse complement strand
AGAATTAAATCGTATTTGATGTTCAAATCCGTAGCATATCAATAAATAAAAAAGTAAAGGATCTTTATTATTATTATAGTTTTCCCTTAATTTATAATAGGCATCTTTGTTTCCTTTTTCTAATTTAAATTTTCTTGTAACTTTTTTTATATTTTTATATATATCAGCAGGATGATTTTTAGAAAGATAATTCAATAAATCAACTACATATGAATTTATTTCATTATAAATTATCTTATTTGCATTTAAGTTTAGACTAACTGTAGCCCCTCCTCCAAATAAATCATAACAATTATTATATTTATTAGGTAAATGATTTAAAATTAAATCTAAAGTATTATATTTTCCACCAATATAATTTAATGGAGAAATATATTTAGGATAATCACTTTTTTCAATAAAAAACAAATATTCATAATGTTCTTTATTGTTTGTATTTTCTTTTATCTCTTTATTAACGGCTCTTGTTGATTTGTATTTTACAAAATTAATTTTTTTAAGCATAAAAGTATCGGGGTTTCCATATCTTTTTAAAACTGCTTCAATAAATTTAGGAGACATAATTCCTTTATCTGAATATGAAAATAAAATATATTTAAAATTTGCTGTTTTGATTAATTCTTCAAATTCAAACTCAACTTCACCTTTTTTACACCACTTTGACAGTCTGTCATTATCTCTATGAGCTCCTACTCCGTGTGTTTTTGGATTGTCATTTCTAATAATTGTTTCTAAAACATGGTATTGAGAATTATATTGCGTTGATGTATATGGGGGATCTAAATATAAAATATCTCCTGAAATATAATTTATCAAATCATTTGAATCTTTACAATATATTTTATTCTCGAATTGTGTTTTTTTTACTTCTATTGGGATGAAATTCATCTTTTTTACAGCTCTTGGATCCCATTTTTTTAAATAAGCACTATACACCCCTGCAACATTAGATATTTTACTAATTGCTTCTAATAAACACATAAGCAAGTAAGATTTTTCATTTGATGTAATTTTATTATTAAGATACCAATCATCTATTGTTTGTCTTATAAAGTCAATATATTTTGCATTTTCATCATTAAAATATTGTCGCCCTCCATTTGGAGAAAAATGATTATAACAAAAACCTTTTATATAATTTGAACAATCTATTTTCTCAAAATATTCAAATGGATTGAAACCTAATGTTGCAAATGTTGCTTTATATCCTAAAAGTTTTCCTTTGGAAAATTCATATGAAAAGTCTAAAATATCATTTGCAATAATATTAAAAAAACCATTATAGTAATCCCCTACTGTTGCAGTTCCTGCAAACATATCACAGAAAGTTAATCCTTCCTTTTTTAAATTGTTTGTTTCTAATATATTATCTATTTCTTTTAATAATTTTGTCTTGTTACCTATATACCTCACTATTAAGCCTTTCCAATTCTAACATATCTTTTTATATACTTCTTACTTTTATAAAATATATTACTATTAATATACCATATTACATAAATTTTGTCGAATACAAAAAAACTAACTGCACTGCAGTTAGTCTGATTTCAAAAGTGGTGCGGATGAAGGGAGTCGAACCCCCACACCGAAGTACTAGATCCTAAGTCTAGCGCGTCTGCCAATTCCGCCACATCCGCACGGTAAAATATATTATATTATATCAGGATAAATTTGTCAAGAATGTATGAAGATTTTATTTATAAATTTCTTATGACTTTGCAGGGATTGCCTGCGGCGACACAGTTTTTTGGAATATCCCTGTTTACCACACTCCCCGCACCTATGACTGAATTATCCCCGATAGTTACGCCCGGAAGTACCGCGCAGTTTCCACCAATCCAAACATTATTTCCTATTGTTATTGGATATGCGTATTCATAACCGAGCTTTCTTTTTTCTATATCGAATACGTGTCCGACTGTGTATATCCCGACATTTGGAGCAACAAGGCAATTATCCCCAAAAGTAACCTTTGCCTCATCTAAAATAACGCAGTTGTGATTTGCAAAGAAATTTTCTCCAACCTCTATATTTCCATAATCACACTGAAACGGAGTATGTATCCAGATTTTTTCACCTGTCTTTTTTAATATCTTCTTAATTAAAATATCTCTCTTTTCTTTTTCATATATTCCAAGCCTGTTATATTCATCAAGCATCGCTTTTTTCTTTTCTATTAAAATATGAAGTTCTTTATCCGTATTCTTATATTCAATTCCTCTTAACATTTTTTCTTTTTCGGACAATTCCATTTTACACCTCGATACTTTAGTTTTATACTTTAATAAATTGCAATTTATAAAACTAAAAAGCAACCGACAGGCTGCTTCTTAGTAAAAAGAAAATGAAAAAAATAATTTTAGTATAGTTTACCAATTAATGTAAATTTATTATAAACCTTTTTCATATTAAAATCAAGTATTTTTTGAAAAAGTTATCAGCAGCTAAGTATGAAGATGAACTTGAAAGTGTGTTTAAATGATAAACATATTTAAAGCTATAAGTACATTTAAGAAATTGCTTTATTGGTTTTTTCTGTCTTATAAATTTAACAAAATTTATAAATATGTAATTAGTAGGGGAAAACAAAACTTTACAAATATAATTAGTGTAAAATTCATCAGTATGCAGGTGTGGGAAGGCGGTGATTTAGCGGAAATAATATGTAGACTTTTTTAATAAGTTATCAGTCAGTGCGTGGGGAGACACGCTTTCTTTTCTCCGATAATCGGTGCAAGCGCAAATTATCAGTCAGTGCGTGGGGAGGCGGCGGGTGCAGGAAGTAGAGTGAGTTCAGGGCTGCGCCATGCAGCATGAGGGAATGGAG
>CAMSGF010000186.1 GCA_947058225.1 uncultured Eubacteriaceae bacterium | reverse complement strand
AGAAGTGCACAAAGACCTATTGTCTTTAAACAAACTGTCTTTCCGCCTGTGTTCGGCCCTGTTATTATAAGAGAAAGATATTCTCTTTCAAGCACAATATCAGAAGGTATAACTTTCTTTTTATCCAATAATAAATGTCTTGCCCCCCTTAAATTTATACTTTCATCTTCAGAAATGTTTGGCTTAAAACAATCGTGTTCTATTGAAAACTTCGCTTTTGCATTTAACACATCCAAAAATACCAATATATTCTCATTGGTTATTAAATCTTCTGCCCTCAACGCCACCATATCGGAAAGCTTTCTTAAAATTCTTTCTATCTCTTCACTTTCCCTAACCTCAAGTTCCTTTATCCTATTGTTTAAAGACACAATGGACTGAGGCTCTATATATACGCTCGCTCCAGTTGAAGATACATCATGCACAATTCCCTTCACTTCCCCTTTAAACTGTGATTTTACGGGAATTACATACCTGTTATTTCTAAAAGTGATGATAGACTCCGAAAGGTATTTTTTATACTTTGAAGAGCTTATCATCTCATTTAATTTCTCTTTTATCTTGGCATTGTTATTTCTAATCCCTCTCCTTATATCATAAAGTTCACTGCTCGCCTTATCGCTTATTAAATCAACATCTATAATTATATCTTCAATTTTTCTCGATAACTCCCTGAATTCCTCTAAATTTTTTGCTAAATCATCAAGTCTTTCAAATTCCCTTTCATTTCTTTCATCTTGATTTATTGCCTCAAAAATATGCTTTTTTACATCTCTTGCACACCTTATGCTGACATTTATATCTAAAAAATTTCTCGTGTTTAAAAGACCGCCTTTTTTTGCTTTGTCAAGGGATAAAGCATTGTTTATATAAGCGTTTATCGGAATATTCCCGTACTTAATGATAAACTTAAAAAGCTCGTCTAATTCTTCAAGCTTATCCTTTATAAAATAGACATTATCAGTAGGAATTAAATTTAAAATTTCTTCCTTTGCCAAAGGAGAAAACGCCCTCTCGCTTATCATCTTTATTATCTTTTCATATTCTAAGGCTTTAAAAGTTCTTTCATTCATTTTTCTATCTTCTTCTACCTCTTTTTATTTTTATTTTTTTAGGACTCCTCTTTATTTTTCTGACCTTTCTCTTCCCGGGAGCATTTGATACATTCGCTTTGTTCTTTTTATACCTGTGAGCCTGACTTCTCTTTAGTTTTATCTTTCTTCTTCTGCCCTTTTTCCTTTGCCTGTAATTATAAATCGTTATAAGGGTTAAAATTATCAAACAGGAAAAGAACGTTATAAGTGCGATATTTTGTATGTAAATATCGTATTTACCCGCAATGGATGCATTGTTTTTTGCATATGCGTTTAATGTCTTTACCGTCTTATCCCCAACTTTCACCCTGATTTTTCCGATATTAAAATCTTTTTCAATATTTTTATTTAATATGTATCTGTTTTCTTTTTCTTCACTTGCGACTAAAAACTCACTGTTTGGAATAAACTCAAGTTCAGGCTCATCCTCATAATTTTTATCAACGTATATACTGACATCCTCACCTGTTTTAATGGCGATTTTATCCGCACTTAAAAACGAAGAATTGACTAATTTATACTTAAATGCACTTTTTCTCGCACTTATTACATCGAGCTTTTTGCTCTCATTGTCAGCGTATTTTAATATACTCCTTGCATCCTTAAATATCTTGCTCGCACTGTCGTGTAAAAACGCCCCGTAAAACTCAGTTCCGTCTTTCCTGCTTGAAAACACAAGACACCTTCCCGCACTTTCGGTATATCCCGTTTTTACACCTGTCGCATACGGATAAAACGCATCTTTAAACGAACTTCTTATAAGATAATTACTGTTGTACCAAATATGTGTATTCTTATTCGTAACACATTTATACTTTCCCGTCTTTACAACCTTTTTAAAAGTGTCATTTTCTGATGCATAAATCGTTAAATTCGTAAGGTCAAGTGCAGTTGTATAATGATTTTTATCGTGAAAACCATGAGGGTTTACAAAATGCGTGTGATTTAAATTAAGCTCTTTGCACTTTTTGTTCATCTCATTTATAAATACTTTATAACTGTCTTTATAAGAAAGTGTCGGGTCATCTGCTATAACCCTTCCCACATTTACTGCCAAAACAATCGCCGCATCGTTTCCGCTTGGAAGCATAAGTGCGTATAATAAATCATTATAAGATATCTTCTCATTCTTTTTTAAATATGCCAAAGAAGAATACGCAGGCGTCATTGATAATTCCTTGGACACCTTAAGTGTATTCTCTAAATTTTTAACATTTTCCAGCGTAAGCAGTGCAGTCATTACCTTTGTTGTGCTTGCAGGATATAACTTTTTGTTCTCATTAACCCCGTAAAGCAGACTTTTGGTTTCCTTTTCCACCACTGCAATCCCTATATTCCTGCTCTCATCAAAATTTGGAGCATTGGCATAAACTACATCGGAAAAATTAAATATTAAAAATAAACTCAACAATACTGCTGCTATTTTATTTTTAATTTTCATATAATCCTCTCTTATTTAAAGCAATTTGTCACTTCGTCAAATAAATCTTTATTCAGTTGGTTACTGTTTCCTATAACACAAATATTCTTAACATCAAGAACATCTCTGACCAAATCATAAGAAGAAACTATATCTTTTTTAGTAGTTGAAAGAATTTCTCCTCTTCTCTTTACAATATTATCATAGGTATCATTTGTATAGCTTCTTATGACATATTCCTTTGTCTTATTATACACGCTTTTTGGAATATCAATATCAGAAATTGTTCCGATAATTAATTTATTTACATTTGT
>CAMSGF010000185.1 GCA_947058225.1 uncultured Eubacteriaceae bacterium | reverse complement strand
TCCTCTCCAGGGGCGTCATCTGATCCGCTCTGTGCTTTTGAATCTTTATCATATTTTATAATGATAAACTAAAGTAAAAAATATTTCTTATAAAATATGTTTTTATAAAAAGGAATAATATATCTTTTGCATAATGTTTTTGTTCGCATATTTTTTAAGGAGATTAAAATAAGATTTTAAAATAAAAAATTTTTAGTATGTTGAAATAATATGTTAAAAACAGATAGATAAAATTTTGTTTTGTTAAATTGTATAACAAAAAAGACTTTTATGTTCGTGTGTTCGTTAAAGGGGAAATAAAAAAAATAATTTTCTATTTATAAAAACAAAAGAGGGAAGCTCCCTCTTTTATTTTTCTTCGTAGTATATTTCTTTTTTTGTTTCTTTCTCTTTTTCTTCTCCCTTTAAAGCCTTTAAAATCTCAAAGCCGAAGTCTATGCTTGCCGCAGCACTTCTTCCCGTTATTAAATTCCCGTCTTTTACAACGTATTGTTCTTTATAATTGCCTCCAAAGTCTTCGTTCATCGTTGTGAAACAGGTGTAATTTTTCCCTTTTAGGTAGCCCTTTTTTCCGAGAATTGTCGGAGCGGCGCATATTGCACATATGAGCTTATTTTTATCATTAAACTGTTTTATTAAACCAAGCACTTCTTCACTTGCTTCAATAGCTTTATATTCAGGGCCTCCCGGAAGAATCATCGCATCGTATTCTTCTTCATTTATTTTTGAAAAAGCTTTTAGGTTTGTGCATGTCAATCCAAAGCGTCCTGTTGCATCTTTATCAAGGAGTGAATATATATCGACATCGACATCTCCCCTTCTTAAAATTGCGAATGTTCCTATCGCTTCAACTTCTTCAAAACCATCGGTTATAATCATACATACTTTCATAAATTTTTTCCTCCTTATAAAAATTATAACACTTAAATACCTATAATATAGTATTAATTATAAAAAATTTATTTTATACTTATATAATTTTCTTGTTATGGTTTTAATTTTTTTTAAAATATATGGTACAATAATATATACAATTTATTTTACTTTTCTTTTAAAATTTAGTATATTAGACTAAATATGTATTTTTATAAATACCGGAGGAGATTATGAAAAAGCCAATAAGAAATTATATCATTTTAATTACGATAGTCGGGTTGTTTTTTTGTGTGTGGCTTATTGTGACTCTTTTACAGGGACATAATATGATATCTTCTCAAAAGGCGTATGCTTCAATTCCTATGGAAAAGAGATTTGATATTTATGCGAAAACTTTGTCTGATACATTTGAAGAAGCTGATGTTACGATGAAATATGATAAAAATGCGGCCTTTCCAAAAAATATAGGCAGTGTGGAAATAAAGGAAAAATATGATATGTATAGAAAATACAATCTTTCAGACGGCAGTGACCTTCATATATTTTTAACGACTAATGAAGATAATAGTAAAGATAAAATAAACTTCTTTATTAAGACTGTCTCTCATGAAAGTGCAATAGATATTGCAAGCGATATGGCGGGTAAAGATTATGCTATTTATGGGTTTGTAAGTCTTTGCGATGATTTTAAAAAGGTTTCAAGATACAGAAATCTTGTAAATGAAATGATAGAAAATTATTCTTTAAATACACTCAACAGTATATACAAGACTACAAGATGTTATAAGGGTGTGACGGACACAAAAGATGTAAGCGTTCAGGTAAACTGCGTTACTAAAAAGGGAAGAGAATTATGGGATGCGTATATATATGCTAATCGTGATTTTTATGTGAATATGGATTTTTTAAAGGGAGCTTTATAGATGAATAAGAAGATTATAAGCGTTTTTTTTGTTTTTATGATTTGTATAGGAGTTAGTTCTTGCAGAGTGAGGGAATCCTCTTTTAATTTTGTTAAAGACACGAGGGGTATATTTTTAGCTAAATTTGATAATATAGAAAGAGATATCGAGAAGAGTTCTGACTTTGAAAGGACCGATGTAAGCGTATATGAGGATGACAGCGATGAAAAGATAGACCACAGGCTTTTTATAGAATATCCCACAGAGTATAATAATCTCAAGGTAAGCCTATTAAGCACTTATTATGAAGATTTTGACAATGTGCATTACAGCTATGACATTTCATATAAAGATATTCAAAATAATATTAATAGTTTAGTTGATGACACTTTAAAGAAGAAGTTTTTATTTAAGGCCATAAGTGTGGTCAGTGAAAATCAGGATATAACAAAAAACGTTAAAGAGATGTTAAACGATGTGAAAGGCAAAGAGTTTGATGAAAATAAGATTGAACTTGAAAACAAAGAGGCATCCATAAATATTTTAAGAATGGAAAAAGGTCAGAGTAATAATATAAAAAACAATAAAAAAAGTGCAAAATCATCAAAAAATGATAATATATATGATTATTCAATGGAAATAGAAGTGCAGGGAGATGTGTAAATATATTAAAAAAATTTTTTTATGCATTTATTATTGACAAAAAAATTTTAAGTCTACAATAGAATAAAGATAGGAGAAATATCTATGTATAAGCTTTTGGTTATAGATTTGGACAATACGACACTCAAAAGTGATAAGAGTATATCAAAGAAAAATATGCAAGCCATAAGGGAATGTATGGAAAATAATATTATGGTCAGCATTGCAAGCGGCAGACCTCCCGCAGATGTCGGGGAATATGTAAAGATGATGAATCTTGAAAACAGCATACATACGGGGGATAACGGCTCGACTGTGTTTAAATTAAATGAATGGACGAGGGTTACCAATGTCATAACTGACGGAAGAAAGAGTGAGGGCGCTTAACGGTATTGGGATGATCTGGGATGTG
>CAMSGF010000184.1 GCA_947058225.1 uncultured Eubacteriaceae bacterium | reverse complement strand
AGATTACAGGACAATGTATCGCTAACTTAAGACCAGATATCGTCGTCCACCGCCCCACCGCTTCACACTTTTAATTTATTTTAAATATTATAAAAAACATTCTTTTTCCAAAAAAAACAAGTCAAATTTACTCCACTTTAATTTTAAATTAAGCATATTAAAATTTTATATGCTTTAATTATTAACCTATCTATTTTGACTTTTTCTTTTTCCTTGACTTTGGAAAAGGCAACTCATCATACATTGAATCTATAAGCTTTTTTAAAAATAACTTATCCTCTAAATTATCAACAAGTATCATTCCCTTTGCGTTTTCATACGGAATTTCATACTGAACATCACCTATGATATCCTTTGCTGCCTGAACAGGCTTTATAAGAAATCTGTCATCATATATTCCGCCTATAACCTTTCCCTTATAATAAATGAGATATTCTCCCATCATCGCTCTGTGTGTTATCTCATCTAATTCCGACAACTGCTCTAATACAAAATCTACATATTCCCTGCTTGAACTCATATTTTACACTATTTACTCCTTTAATTTCTTTTTTATATTTTATCAATATAAAAAAATTTTTACAACAAAATAAAATACTTTTTTATCATAAAATAACATTCTGATACATACAGTTTATTATTAGAGCATGTCTTTTAATGAATGTAATTTAAGGATACATATATGAAAGAAATTATCACAACTCATTTTTTTAACAACAAGAAAAAATATTTAACTCTTATAGGCTTTCTATTGATTGGAATAATCGTAGGTGGTATTTTGGTATACATACTAAATGAGGACCAGATAACAGAGCTTGTAAGCTACATACAAGGCTTTTTCAAAACTCTGACAAAGGACAATGCTCTTATAAATAATAACGAAATTTTCACAAAAACACTTTACACCGACATAAAAATCTTTTTCTTTCTTTGGCTTTTCGGCTTCACATCTCTTGGAACGTATTATTGTATCGGAGCTGTTACCTTTAAAGGATTTTTATTTGGCTTTACAAATACATTTTTAATTGAAGAATTTGGTTTTAAAGGGCTTATATTCTCTCTTATAGGGCTAATCCCGCAAAATATAATAAAAATAGGTATCTTAATCTTCGCCTCTGTAATAGTTTTAACATCAAAGGAAAATGCGGGAGTATCAAAAGGCAGAATAAAAAAGAAAAGCAATTTCAGAATGTATATAGCATACACTTTAATACTGCTCATTTGCTTTATCCTAAACATCGTAGGCATTTACTTGGAAAGCTATATCACACCTTTATTTATATCAGTCTTTTCTCCAAATTTAATTTAAGTATATTTTACTTTCTTTTTAATATAATTTAGTGGAGGTAATAGTATGTATAAAAAGATAGTTTCTGTTATATTAATTTTTTCTTTATTTTTAGGTTCGTCCTGTCCGATTTTTGCAAAGGAGGAAGAAGGAGGCACATTAGGCATCAAATCAAAATCTGCCGTCTTAATGGATGCAAATACGGGAAAAATTTTATATGAAAAAAATGCAAATGAAAAACTCCCTCCCGCAAGTGTCACAAAAATAATGACTATTTTACTCATTATGGAAGCGATAAATAACAAACAAATAAGTATGAACGACACAGTTACTGTTTCCTCTTACGCCGCAAATATGGGAGGCAGTCAGCTTTATATGGAAGAGGGAGAAAAAAGAAGCGTTGAAGAACTTATCAATGCGGCGATGATAGAAAGTGCGAATGATGCCTGTGCTGCTCTTGCGGAATTTTTAGGAGGAAGCATTGAATCATTTGTAAATATGATGAACGAAAAAGCAAAAGAGCTTAAAATGGAAAATACAAACTTCAAAAACTCAAACGGACTCCCTGAAAAAGAACACTACACAAGTGCAAAGGATATTGCACTTATGACAAGGGCACTTTGTCAATATGAAGAAATATTTTCAATAAGCAAGACATGGATGAAAGACATAAGCATAGGCTTAAACAATGATAAAAAAAGGACTCTTTCAAACACAAATAAACTCCTTAAAATGAATTCAAAAGTCGATGGAATGAAAACAGGCTACACTGCGAATGCAGGACATTGTATAAGTGCAACGGGCAAAGAGGGAAGTTTAAGGCTTATAAGTGTAATACTAAACGCTCCAGACAGCAAGACAAGATTTAACGAAGCAAACAACCTCTTAAACTACGGCTTTAACACATACAAAAGCGAAACTATAATAAACAAGGGTGCAAAAATAGAAGAGATTGACGTAAATAAGGGAATGAAAGCCAATGTGGACTTAGTGGCAAAGAATGGAATTTACCGCTTGGCAAAAAAATCTGATAATCACAAATACGACAAAAAGGTAACATTAAAAAGCAAATCATTTTCAGCTCCGCTAAAAAAAGGAGAGGTGCTTGGAAAGGTCGAATGTTTTGATAAGAACAATAAAAAAATAGGAGAAACCGATATAATTGTAAAAAGTGACGTAAAAAAGATTTCCCTTTGGAATCACATAATGAAAAATTATGAAAACTTCTTATTGTTTTAATAAAAGCCACCGATTACGGTGGTTTTTTATCTTCTAAATATAAAATATATAAATCTTTTTTATAATAAATACTGTTTATTTTTTCTTTTTAATTTTATTTTAATTTGTTTGTTATATGTAAAAAAAGAAACAGAATAAAGTTAGTGTTTTGTCATAATATTTTAATCTTGTTGATAATAATAAGAAAATTGTGAGGAGGAGCGGCGGCTTTTAAAAATGGTAAATATTAAAAATTCATTTTTAATATTTACCATTTTTAAAATTACCGAGGCTCCAATGATTGTCTCACCATGACCATCAAGAACCGT
>CAMSGF010000183.1 GCA_947058225.1 uncultured Eubacteriaceae bacterium | reverse complement strand
GCTCTGGAAAGGAGCTGAAAGTCTTTACCGTAAAAAGCGGCGATTTGAAGAAATTGCACAGACGGCAGACAGAATAATCCACATCGAAGATGGAAAAATCGTAGGTGATAAAAATGTTTAATGTGAACAATAAAAAAGCAATAAGCAATTTATCAAGGAAAAGTTTTAAAAGCAATAAGACGAGAAACATCATTGCGATTGTAGCTATTTCACTTACGGCGATGATGTTTACTGCATTATTTACAATTTCAGGCGGGGTTATTGAGAATATGCAAAAACAGACCATGCGTCAAGCCGGTGGAGATGGAATGGCAGTGGCAAAGTATATGACAGATGAAGAGTATAACAATATAAAAGACCATAAGCTTATAAAGGAAATATCTTATAACCGTAGCATTTGTGATGATGTAAATAACATTGAACTTATAAAAAGACATGGTGAAATCTATTATATGGACGATGTTGGAATGAAACTTGGGTTTATTGAGCTTCAAGGCGGACATAAGCCTAAAAAGGCAGATGAAATTATTATGGATACGACAGCCATTGATTTGCTTGGGATAAAAAAAGAAGTCGGAAGCATTGTCAACTTAAATATGAAGGTGCATAATAAAAATATAAGCAGGAAATTTGTCCTTTCGGGTTGGTGGGAGCCTGACCCCGTATTTAATGTATCGGTTATGGTAACCTCAAGGGCGTATGTCGACAAATATATTGACGAGCTTTATAATTCATACAATGAGGACGGAAGCCTTACGGGTGCGATAAACAGTTATATTATGTTTGATAATTCGTTTAATCTTGAAAAGAAATTGGAAAAAGTTATAACAGAAAGCGGATATTCTACAGATAAAGATGATAAAAATTTTATGGAAAACAATGTGAACTGGGCCTATATGTCATCTAATTTTGACCCGACTTCTGCCATAATCGTTATAGCGGTTGTTTTATTAATTGTTCTTACGGGATATTTAATAATTTATAATATATTCCAGATTTCTGTCATAAACGATGTCAGATTTTACGGACTTTTAAAGACGATTGGCACAACATCAAAGCAGATTAAGAAGATAATTAAAAAGCAGGCGTTTATGTTATCATTTATCGGTATTCCCATCGGGTTGATATTTGGATATTTTATAGGGACAAAATTCGTTCCTATAGTTATGACTTTGGATACTTCTTCAAGCGGTTATGAGTATCATACATCAGCAAGTCCGATTATATTTTTATTAAGTGCAATTTTTGCATTTGTAACTGTCAGTATAAGCACAAGAAAGCCATCGAGAATAGCCTCAAAGATTTCTCCTGTGGAAACTGTTAAATATACGGAGAGTGCGGGTAATTATAAGAGAAAAAGACTTAAGAAAAACAGTGCAAAAATATCCTCAATGGCAAGGTCAAATTTAGGGAGAAACAAGAAAAAATCTGTTATTATGATAATATCAATGGCACTTAGCATAGTGCTTGTTACGGTCGTATATTCTATGTCAATAAGTTTTGATATGGATAAATATTTATCGACTTTTGTCGATACTGATTTTATGATAGGGCACGCAGATTATTTTAATTATAATTACAGCGGTCCTGAAAATGAAGTTTCAAAAAGTTTTATAGAATATGTCAAAGGCTTGGAGGGTTTTGAAGATGGCGGCAGAATTTATGCGAACATAAGGGATACAGAGTGTTTCAGTGTTGAAGATAAAGACTTTGACCAAGAGATTAACAGGGCGTATGACGGGAATCCGATGAGTGCAGTGTATGGTATGGATAATCTTCCTTTAAAAAGGCTTAAAGTTATAGAAGGGGAAATTGATTATGAAAAGTTAAAGACGGGAGATTATATATTAGAAGGTGTTAAACTTGATGATAATCATAACCCGATAAAAGAAGATTCTCATTTTAATGTGGGAGATAGTGTAGTTCTTCATAATTATAAGGGTAAAAGTAATAATATAGATAAAAGGAAATATACCACGAGAAAATTTAAGGTTATGGCTAAAGTAGAGATGAATTATAATACGAATACGTGTATGGTTGTATTTCCTTATTCATATTACCTTCCATCAAGTGTGTATAAGACAATGGTTAAACACCCCGGTGTTATGAGCTATTCATTTAATGTCAGAGATGATAAGGAAGAAAAAGCGGAAAAAGATATTTTAAATTATACTGAAAATAATGAAAAGATAATGAGCTATTCCTCAAAAAGTCTGCACGTAAGAGAGTTTGAAGATTTAAAAAATATGCTTATTATGGTTGGGGGATTTTTAAGTTTGGTCGTTGGAATTGTCGGGATATTAAACTTTTTTAATTCTATTCTTACGAGTATTATCACGAGGAAGAGAGAGTTTGCGATTTTACAATCTATCGGTATGACTAATTCTCAGCTTAAAAAGATGCTCGTGTATGAGGGCTTTTATTACGTCTTTTATGTCTGTCTTTTTGGGGGAATATTCAGTGTGATTTTTTCTCTTACGGTGGTTAGGGCACTTACGAATGTATTTTGGTTTACAACTTATAAATTTACGATTCTTCCGATAGTTTTAATGATTCCGTTGTTCTTAATTGTAGGGGTTATACTTCCTTTTGTTATGAGCAGTGTTGTAAACAGGCAAAGTATTGTTGAAAGGCTTCGGGTTGAATAAATTTAATATATTTTTAAACACAGTCTTAAATGACTGTGTTTTTATATGAAATTTAAGTTTTTTTGTTTTGGGTTTTATTGTATTGGTATTTGATAAAAAGACATATTTGTTATATGTGGATGGGATGTAGAAAATGTTTGGTTTTTGAGGGTGGGGTGGCGGCTTTATGTATACAAAAAAAGCTAAAGAAAGGAGGGTGTAGATTTCCTCTTGG
>CAMSGF010000182.1 GCA_947058225.1 uncultured Eubacteriaceae bacterium | reverse complement strand
ATAGTCCTCTGTCCTCACCGAAAGTACCTTCGCCTTATCTTTCCGCATCATCAAAAAAGCCATATAAACCTTCTCTTTTGAAGTAGTATTCATTATCTATAAAATAAAATGTAGTGTTGTTGTGAACTAATTTAAATACCCCACAGTATTGACTTCTCCAAGCAAGAGGAACGTATGTGTTTCCCAAATACTCTAACTTTTCACGATATTCAAAAGGAATATCCAAATAAAGCGGAAGAACGACTCTTACATCATATTCTTCACTCGTTGTATTTATTGTTCTTGATAGGGAAGAGATGACTTCTCCAAGTCCGCCTGTTCCTGCAAAAGGTTGTGATTCACTTGCAACGAATAATATCTTCTTTTTGTCTTTTTTTACTTCTGCTTTTTTTGTAGAAGTTTTCGAAGCAGCCGTCTTTTTAGGTGCTTCTTTTTTAGCAGCTGCTTTTTTCGTTGTAGCAGTTTTCTTTTTTGCTGAAGTTGTTTCTTTTTTAGCTGCGCTTCCTTTAGCAGTAGTTTTCTTCTTCGTTGTACTTGCCGATGTTTTCTTTTGGGTGTCAGCAGTTGATTTTGTATTTGTTGAAGAAGCAGACGCTTTCTTAGCAGTTGATGCAGCTGTTTTTTTTGTAGTGGTTTTTGCCTTGCTTGTTTTATTTGCAGGCTTTTTTGCAGATGATTTTCCCTTTTTTTCTTCTTTTTTTACAGAAGTAACTTCATCTTTTTTTTCACTCATAAATGTTCTCCTTATTCCTTTCTCTTATTCTGTTCCTTTTTCCTTTTTTTATTAAATAATCGAGTCTTTTTCAATGAAGAACGGATAAGTTTTATGTCCTGACAAGACTCTTCCATCCTTTACTAAAACTCCTTTATCTGTCGTTACATAATTAAGACTTGCGTTATCACCGATTGTGGTTTCCTGCATAACGACACTGTTTTGTACGATAGAATTTTTACCGACCTTTACTCCTCTGAATAAGATGGAGTTTTTAACCTCTCCTTCTATAACGCATCCATCGGCAACGATAGAATTTTTAACCTTAGCATCTTTTCCATATTTTGTAGGAGGGGAATCTTTAACACTTGTAAAAATAGGTCTGTTTTCTGCTCTAAATAGATTTTCTCTTTTCTTTTCATCCAATAAATCAAAGTTATAAGACATATATGTTTCGACAGAATCTATATATGCGTAGTAATCTTTATATTCGTATCCTCTTACGTCCATAACATCTAGATTTTTGCCAAATACCTGTTTTGAAAAGCTCGTATATTCATTTAATTTTGCATCATTTATTAATTTTTTTAGGAAGTCAAGTTTCATTATCATTGTATTTAATGATACATTTTCAGTGTTTTTGCCTGTGTATGTACTTGTTAGATTTGTGATTTTATTATCTTTATTTATGTCAAATAAAATTCTTGGTTTTTTCCAACTGCCATTGTATTTTTCTTTTCTATAAACCACAGTTATATCTGCATCATATTTTTTATGTTGTTCAAGCACATCATCATATGAAATATTGTATACAATGTCGGTGTCTGCCATTATGACGTATTCTTCGCTGCATTTATCCAAAAAGCTTGTAATTCTCTTTAATGCTTCCAGTCTGTTTGAATATCTGCTTTTTTCAGGCACTCCCGTAAATGGAGGAAGAACTATGATGCCACCGTTTTTTCTTGATAAATCCCAGTCTTTTCCTGTTCCTATATGTTCTGTAAGACTTTGATAATTATTTCTTACAATACAACCTATCTTACTTATTCCTGCGTTTGCTAAATTTGAAAGTGCGAAGTCAAGCAGGGTATATCTTCCGCCGAATGGAAGACTTGCCATAATTCTGTCTTCAGTCAGTTCAGATACGTTTTTATCTCTTACATTTGAAAATACTAAACCTAAAGCGTCCATATTATATTTCCTCCTCATTAAGCACTACGCTTTTTTCTATCATTCTTCCAGAGTCAATTTTTACATTTTGTCCGATATGAAGTTCTCTTGCAATTATTGTAAGACCGTTTGAATCTTTAATTTCTTCGCCTATGGTTGAATTTTTACCTATCTTTCCGTATTCATCAATTAGGGAATAGATAACTTTTGCATCTTCTTCAACCTGTGTATCCCTAAAGATTATGCTGTCTTTTACGAGGGCTCCTTTTTTTATGTTTACTCCTCTGAAGATGACGCTGTTTTCAACTCTTCCTTCAATTTCACAACCTTCTGCGATTATCGAATTTTTTACATTCGCACTGTCAGCTATGTAGTGAGGATAATCGGGAATATGACGGTAGTAAATCTTCCAGTTAGGGTCTGCAAGATTTAACTGAGGTGGATTTCCGAGTAAATCCATATTCGCTTCCCAAAGAGAATCAAGCGTTCCAACGTCTTTCCAATATCCATCAAACGGATAGGCATACATATTTTTCCCGTCATTTAACATATTCGGGATAATGTTTTTACCAAAGTCATTTGAAGATTCTTTGTCTTCTTCATCTTCTATTAAATATTTTTTAAGTGCGTCTTTTGAGAATATATAAACTCCCATTGAAGCCTTTGTGCTTTTTGGCTTTGGTGGTTTTTCCTCAAATTCGTATATTTTATTGTCGTCATTTGTGTTCATTATTCCAAATCTGCTGGCTTCTTTTAATGGTACATCGATTACTGCAATGGTACAGTCTGCGTTATTTTCAATGTGGAAATCAAGCATTTTGCTGTAGTCCATCTTATAGATATGGTCCCCTGAAAGAATAAGTACATAATCAGGGTCATATTTATCAATAAAATGAATATTTTGATAAATTGCATTTGCAGTTCCCTTATACCAGTCCGTTCCGGCACTTCTTTAAAAGACGGAGGCAATTATGATAAGCAACAACA
>CAMSGF010000181.1 GCA_947058225.1 uncultured Eubacteriaceae bacterium | reverse complement strand
GAAAATATAAACCCTGTCTATTTCAATAAAGACAAAATAAAGTTTTATTGCAATAAATATAAAGATATAATAATAGGACTTAAAATAAGACTTTGCAGAAAATCTTTATTCGATATGGGAATAAAACCACTTGAAAAGGCGATAGAAATTGCCGATGAATTAAACCTTCCTATGTCCGTTCATATAAAAGACTTGGATATTTTGGATAAATGTGCATCATTGCTTCGTAAAGATGATGTTTGGGTTCATATGTATCAACTTGAAGGAGATACAATCTTGAATGAAGATGGAAAAATCAAAGATGAGGTGTTAAAGGCAAGGGAACGTGGAGTGAAATTTGATGTGGCAAGCGGACGGTCAGGTTTTTCTTTCGATATGATAAAAAAAGCGTTTAAATGTGATTTTATGCCTGATTTAATAGGAACAGATTTAGTCACATATAATGTGTATGAAAGGCCGTTGTTTTCACTTGTATATGCAATGTCAATTTACTTAAATTTAGGGTTTAGTATGGAAAAGTTAGCAAAACTTTGCATTAAAAATCCGGCAAAAGCTATGCATATGAGCGGAGAAATAGACACATTAAAGCCTGATACAACAGCTGATATATGTATACTCAAAGTGAAAGAAAAAGAAACAGTTTTTGAAGACAGGCATGGCGGAAAACTTGCAGGGAATAGACTTATTGTTCCTCAAATGACAATAAAATCAGGAAAAGTTATGTATAGAAGTATAGAATTTTAAAATACGAAAACACTCTTTATAAAAAGGGAAAAGATTAATAATCTTCTCCCTTTTTATTTGGTCCCGTCAATAGAGCCAATCATATCTCAACAGCACGATTTTTTGAAGTTAAACAATTATTTATAGGAACTGAATGAACATAATAAAAGTGAGGAAAAGCTAAACAATGAAAACAGCCACTATAAGGGCAAAACAAACCACCGACTATATCGGTGGTTATGATTAAGCAAATAAAACAATAATTAAATTATATTTATCTTTTATATTTTTCTCTTTCCGTCTTATATAGATTTTTCCCATTAGAATCAATCGCCGTTATCACAGGCAAATCTTCGACGTACATCTTCCTTATAGCTTCCGATAATAAATCGTCATATGCGATGACTTCACTTGATTTAATGCAGTTTTTTATAAGAGCACCGCTTCCCCCGACAGCCGCAAAATATACCCCTTTATATTTTTTAATCGCATCTAAAACGATATCCCCTCTCTCTCCCTTTCCTATTATCACCCTGAGCCCATTTTCCATAAGAAGCGGAGTGTATTTATCCATTCTCATCGATGTTGTCGGCCCGCACGAGCCTATAACTTCCCCCGGCTTATTCGGGCAGGGCCCTGCGTAATATATCACACTTTTAGATAAATCAATCGGAATACTTTTATTTTCTTTTATCGCATTGTATAACCTTTTGTGTGCGGCATCTCTTGCAGTATATATGTAGCCTGTCAGATATACGCTTTCTCCTGCTTTTAAACCTGCTATATCTTCCTCTTTTAAAGGCAAGGTTAATCTTTTCATCATATGCTCCTTTCTTCATGTCTTGATACATGGCAGCCTATATTCACACTTACGGGAAGTCCTGCTATATGTGTCGGATATGTCATTATATTAACCCCTATCGCACTGACTCTCCCACCAAGCCCAGCAGGGCCTATTCCGAGATTATTTATTTTTGTTAAGATTTCTTCTCTCATCCTTTGTAAATTTTCATCTTTTTCCTTATAATTTATATCCAAAAACAAAGCTTCTTTTGCCATCATCGCACTTTTTTCCATAGTGCCTCCGATTCCAACACCTACAACTATCGGAGGGCATGGCTTGCTCCCTGCTTTTGAAACACTCTCCACGACAAAATCTACAACGTCTTGTTCTGCATCTGATGGGTTTAACATTTTTGTCTGTCCGCAGTTTTCACTTCCAAAGCCTTTAGGCATAACCTTGATATTTACTTTATCACCTTTTACATATTTGTAATATATAATCGCAGGTGTGTTGTCCTTTGTATTGACCCTGTCAAAAACGGGAGATTTTACAACACTTTTTCTAAAATATCCCTCCTCATACGCTTCCCTCACCCCTTCATTTATACTATCCTCTATAAATTCCCCTTCAAAAAACACTTCGTTTCCCACTTCCAAAAAGACTACCGCCATACCTGTGTCCTGACATATCGGTGTGTTAGTCTTATCCGCCACATCAATATTTTCATTTATTATATTTAAGATGTTTTTCCCGATAGGAGAGACTTCATCTGCCTCTTTTAATGCATTTTTAATATCTTCACTCAAATGAACATTTGCATTTAAAAACATCTCTTTTACATTTTCTTTTATCACTTTTGTATTTATAATTCTCATTTATTCCCTCCAAGAAAAGTATATCATATTTGACTTAGAAAGATAATGTTTTTTAATCATTGGTTTCAATCTCACCATGTTCCTTTTCAAACTCTTCTACCTTTTCTTTCATTTTCATTTCCACTTCTTCATCTATTGAATGACCCTTTTGCTTTGAAATGTATTCAAATTTTTTTAATAATTCCTTTTCTGCCTTAATTGTAAATTTTGATACTTTTTTATCCATTGTTATATCTCCTTTAATTTTTTTATTATTGTAAAGTTTTTGTAATTTTAATTCTGTTTTAGGACACATTGTTTATTTTTAGTCTATATTACTTATTGATTTTATTTTTTTGTATAACAAATTATAGGTTTATTCATTTCCTTGCATTTATCTATAACAAATTTAGTCCCCCTTGACTTACCGTCCCAAAATGCAAGAACTTTATCGGCTTCTTCTATTATAGATATATTCCTTTTTAACGGTGCACTTCTCCCATACTTTTTATAGTCAG
>CAMSGF010000180.1 GCA_947058225.1 uncultured Eubacteriaceae bacterium | reverse complement strand
AGTGAAGAGATAAGCGAAATAGCATTTTACGGAGTTTTTATAGTTCTCATTTCAGTTATATTAAAGACATTTGTTTCAATAATTAATATATCAAAAGAGCTTATAACGACTATTGTTACATTTATGAATGTATTGTTTCCGATAATATTATCCCTTATGTATATATCGGGGCAGATTGTATCATCCTCTGCCATTTCACCGTCCCTTGTCTTTATAATCAATGCTTTTTCATCGGTTATGGTATATTTTGTAATACCTGTTTTAAGCTTTGGATATGTAATGCTTATAGCAAATAATCTTTTTAAAGATATAGACTTTAACTATTTGATTAAGTTTATAAAACAAAGTGTTACATTTGTTATAAGTGGCTTTGCACTGTTGTTCTCAGGGTTTGTATCACTTGAGGGGAGATTGTTTTCTTCGGTGGATAGGGTAAGTGTTCATACACTTAAATTTGCGGTGAGTAAACTTGTCCCCGTAATCGGTGGTTTTTTATCTGACAGTGCCGATACGGTCATAGGGTTTGTATCGGTTATAAGAAGTTCGATTGGAGTTATATCGACATTTATTCTTTTAGCCTTACTGATATCGCCTCTTTTGAATATGTTTGTTAATATAGTCTGCTTTAAGATATCAGCTATATTGGTTGAACCTATAACAGATAAAAGAATATCGAAAACTTTAAATGATACTGCAAGTTTTTTAACATTGTTTTTTATAAGTTTTATAGTGTGTCTTGTTATGTTTATATTTTTAATCGGTGTTGTGACGATGATTGGAGGGATTAGGTGAGTGAATTTATAAAAAGTTTTTTGTTTTTAGTCCTTGTACTTACTTTAATAAGAAGTCTATCCCCATCAAAAAGCTATGATAAGTATATAAAGCTATTTGTTTCTATTCTTTTTATAACATCCGTCATCTCTCCTATATTAAGTTTTATAAAAGGAGAAGATTATCAAAGTGTCCTAAATGAAAACATATCAATCGTAAACAATAAGACAGATAGTTTTATGTCAGAGCAGATTCAAAAAGAAGGAAATAACTATATATTGGAGGAATATAAAAAACGGCTGTCAGATGATATTAAAGAAAAGTTAAAAAAGAGGTTTAACAAAGATTTTACGATTGAAATAAGTATAAATGAGGATAACAAGAATGAAGAATATGCAAATGTAACAGGTATTTATATAAGTTATGAAAATTCTTTAAGCACTGCGATGAAAGAGATGATAAAAAAATACATAAAAAAAGTATATTCGGTAGATGAAGAGAATATATATATAAAGGCAGGTAAGAATTAAAATGCATTTTATTGAAAAATTAAATAAATTAGATGCTAAAGAAAAAGGCAAATTAATATTATTAGGTGTCGTTTTTATCATAGGTCTGTTTCTCATATTCGGGTCAAATTTGTTTTTAGGTGAAGATAAGGAAGAGGAAAAAAAGAATGCACAGATAAGTACCGATACAATTTCCACAGATGAATACAAAAGGCAGCTTGAAGAAAATATAAAGGATACTTTAAGTAAGGTGGAGGGAGTCGGGAAGATAGACGTGACGGTTACTTTAAGTAAACAAATTGATAAGGAAGTGATTTATAATGAGTCGACTTCAGGCAGTGTTAATGAAAGCAGTGATGTGACAACAAGCAAGCAGGAAAGCACATCAAAGGACGCAGTTATGGTAAAGGAGGGTAATAATCAAAAGCCCTACACCGTAAGCAGTGAGTATCCTGAGGTTGTTGGGGTTGTCGTGGTATGTGAGGGGGCGGTGGACACCAACACTCAGTATTACATAACAAAGTCGGTTCAGGCACTTCTTGATGTATCGAGTTACAGGGTAGTCGTGTTACCTATGAAAAATGATATTAATGAGAATTAAGAATAAAAAGTTAAGGAGAAATTCAAATGAATGAGATAGGAAAGAAAAATATTATTTTAGCGGGATTAATAGTTTGTTTGGTTTTGGTAAGCTATGGGAATTATGCTTTATTTTACAAGGAGGATAAAAGTGCGAGTGTTACGACATCAAAAGCACAGACAGAGGATATAAACGTATCTAATGACGACCCTGTCAATGCGACGCTTGTTTCTAATGATATTTCTGCTGATGATGTTCTAACAGGCGGAGTCAGCGTTACAAATGAGTTCTTCGTTGAATACAGGCTTGAAAGGGAAAAGACGAGGAGTAAAAATTTAGAGGCACTTCAAAATATAGCCAAAGATTCTTCTGTAAGCGATGATGTTGTGAAAAAGGCTGTTGATGAAGCTGTTGAGCTTTCAAAGTTAAGCGAAAAAGAGCTTATAGTGGAAAACCTGATTAAATCAAAGGGCTATAACGATGCGATTGTGCTGATTCACGAGGGATATGCAAATGTAATAGTAGATTCCGATAAACTGGATGCAAAAGACGCAGTTAAAATTCAAGACATCGTAAGCAAGGAATGTGATATAGAAATAAATAAAATCACAATTGCAAGCGGAAATAATGCTGATGCAGATGATATAAAAGAGGAAATAAAAGAAGAAAAAACAGAAGAAAGCAATAATGGTATAGAAACAGAAAATAAAAAAGAAAGTTAAAAAGACTGCTTAACGTAGTCTTTTTTTTGTTTGTAAAATTGTGCTTTTTAATTTTTCTTATGAGTATAAAATTTTATGTATTCTGAGAACTTTTCATAGAAAGCTTTTTTTATTTGCTTTGTTAAAAAACATTTGTATTTCTCAAATTTAATCTATTTTGATGTAGTAGAAGGTAAAAGTACAAAGTTTTATATAATTTAATATATTTTTATCTTAAAGACTTTTGTTTAGTGTCTTTGTTATATATTGATTTATTTAGTTTTAAATTATTTTTATTGTTTTAATATAATTATTAAAATAATATATAA
>CAMSGF010000179.1 GCA_947058225.1 uncultured Eubacteriaceae bacterium | reverse complement strand
GAACAAAATTAAAGTTTGCCCTCGCACTCTTATAATCGGGAGTATCGTTGTCATTTTTGTTCATCCTGATTAAGTACACTTTCGTACCTTTTCTCTTAAATTCACTGCTCATAACATAGTTAGAGTCGGCAAAACCAACCGCAAATGATACGAGGGTCGGAGGAACGTCTATATCTTCAAATGAGCCTGACATACTGTCCTTTCCGCCTATTGCGGGAGCATTAAACTCAAGCTGGGCTTTTAGCGCACCGAGAAGTGCCATAAAAGGCTTTCCCCATCTTTTAGGGTCGTCCTTAAGCCTTTCAAAATATTCCTGAAAGGAAAGCCTTATCTTTTTAGGATCTGCCCCAAGACAAACTGCCTTTGCAATGGAACTCACAACTGCGTAAACTGCTCCTATATATGGATTTGAAGAGGATATATATGGGTCGAAGCCGTAAGTCATAATGCTCGCCTCTTTACTGTCGCCTTTTATAAGAGGTATCTTTGAGACCATTCCGTCAACTTCACTTTGCATATATCTTCCGCCGTATGGCATAAGCACATTTGTGGCACCAATTGTATTATCAAAGTGTTCAACAAGTCCTTTTTGCGAACATACATTCAAATCAGATAAAATCTTCTCAAATCCATCTTTAAATGAAGTTATATTTTCAATCGCAGGTTTTATCTCATTTGAATAGTTTTTTATAAATACATTGGCATTTTTTTCCGCCCCATTTGTATCAACAAAACTTCTGTCGATATTTAAAACTTCCCTGCCGTCCTTTTTCATTATGATTTTTCCGGTGTTTGTAACTTTTGCCACCACAACGGCTTCAAGATTTTCACTTTTTGCATATTCGATAAACTTATCTTTATCCTCTTTTCTCACGACAACTGCCATTCTCTCCTGAGATTCACTTATTGCTATTTCTGTCGCATCAAGACCTTCGTACTTTTTAAGAACAGCATCCAAATCTATTTCAAGGCTGTCTGCAAGTTCTCCAACCGCAACGCTGACACCACCTGCACCAAAGTCATTACATTTTTTTATCATCTTTGCCACTTCATCAATTCTAAAAAGCCTTTGAAGTTTTCTCTCTTCAATTGGATTTCCCTTTTGGACTTCGCTTCCTGCGGTTTGAACCGATTTTTTCGTATGCTGCTTTGAAGAACCGCTCGCTCCGCCGATTCCATCTCTTCCCGTTCTTCCGCCGACTAAAATGATAACATCTCCCTCATCGGAAGTGAGCCTTTTTACATTTTCTTCTTTAGCAGCTGCGATAACTGCTCCGATTTCCATTCTCTTTGCAACGTAGCCTTCGTGATAAATCTCCTTGACCTGTCCTGTTTGAAGCCCTATTTGGTTCCCATAAGAAGAAAATCCATGACAGGCTGTGGTAGTAATTTGTTTTTGGGATAATTTTCCCTTTAAAGTATCCTCGTATGGCACATTCGGATTCGCACTACCAGTTACTCTCATAGATTGATAAACATAGGCTCTTCCTGAAAGCGGGTCTCTTATAGCACCGCCAAGACAGGTTGCAGCTCCCCCAAACGGCTCAATTTCGGTAGGGTGGTTGTGGGTTTCATTTTTAAACATTATTAAATATTTTTCTTTTTTTCCATCAACCGTAATATCTTTTCTTATGCTGCACGCATTTATCTCATCACTTTCTTCCAAATCAGAAAGAAGCCCGTCATTTTTAATTTTTTTCATTCCGATAACTGCCATATCCATAAGCGTTATCGGTTTTTTTATGTTAAGTTCTTCTCTTAAAGAAAGGTATTCATTATACACTTCCTTAATTTCTTCATTTATTTTTCCATCTTCAAATTCAATATCGTTTAGCTTTGTTAAAAAAGTCGTATGTCTGCAGTGGTCCGACCAGTATGTATCCAAGACCTTAATTTCAGTTAAAGTCGGATTTCTTTTTAAGCCTTTAAAATAATCTTTTATAAGTTTAAGGTCGTTTATATCCATCGCAAGCGACATATCATCTAACATTTTGGAAAGTTCTTTGTCATTTTTATCGATAAAATCTTCAATAACAGGTGTTTCTTTTACTTCAACCTTATCTTCCGTAAGGTTTATTTCACCCTTTACATCGATTTCCCTTGAATCTACAGGATTTATAACATATTTTTTTATCTTTTCTATTTCATCTTTACTTAAAGAGCCAAATAATAAATATATTCTCGCATTTTTTATCTTAATTGTTTCATCGTTCATTATAAGCTTTGCACACTGAAGTGCGGAATCTGCCCTTTGGTCATACTGACCGGGAAGATATTCCACCGCAAAACAGGCGGTTTCGTCAAATGAGGGAAGCTCGTCCATATACACATTATCAACATTTACTTCGCTTAACACATTCTTAATGAGTAAATCAAGATTGTTCTCATTTTCCACCTGACAGTCGTACCTATTAAAAAGCATAACCCTTTCAAGCCCCAAAACATTTAAGTTTTCCTTAAAATCATTAAGTAAATTTACAGATTGTGTGTCATACCCTGCCCTTTTTCCTATAAATATTCGTTTTATCATTTCACTCTCCGTTTATGTAATATTATTTTAAATTTTATAAAAAATAATTTTATAATTGTATTATTTATTCTAACATAAAATACACAAAATATAAATAAAAAGTGTTTATTTTATTGTTTTTATATTATTATCTGGAAATATTTAAAAATTTAGATTATATCAGACGTTTAAGTTATTAATTGTAAAACAAAAAAACTTTAAATATAAACAAAAATTTATACATTTTATTTAGTTTGTATTTAATTTTTTTATATAAAGAAGTATCTATTTGATAATTGATAATAATGCATGGTTATACAAGGTGCATGGGAGGGGCGGCGGAATGATATTCTGGAGGAGATTGCAAGGCTGAACGGGCAGGACA
>CAMSGF010000178.1 GCA_947058225.1 uncultured Eubacteriaceae bacterium | reverse complement strand
CAGCTATCTTCATTCTCATAATAAAAATCTACATTTCTTAGCAAAAACATCGATAACCCTTTTCACATCACTCGCTTTTATAAGAGATTCTTCAAATAAATCTCCTGCGATTAAAAGCAAATCTACATCAAGTTTTTTACAGTCTTTTATCATTTTTTCAAAAGACGTAAAAAGTTCTTCTCTCCTTATTTTTGCAACGTCTTTATCAAAGCTTGCAGATGCAAAAGAAGAACCCAGATGTAAATCAGCAGTGTGTATGAATTTCATTACTTCCCTCCTTTTTTATAAATTAAAAATCACCATAGCCTTCGTATTTTGAAAAATCTAAAAATTCATTCTTTTTGTTTGGTTTATATCTTTTTATATTACAAAGAACTATCGACTCTAATAAATCAAAATAAAGCCATGAATTTTCCCTGTCCCCACCAACTAACGATACAATCTCATTTGCAATTTTTCCTATCTTTGAAATCTCTGTTATCCTCTCTAAAAGCTGGCCGCTTTGAGAAGCATTTTGCTTTTTAACCTTGATTAAATTTCTGATACAAATCAAAATGTATATATCATGAGCATCGTAATATTCTTTATCCGATATAACTCCCGTATCCACAGCTAAATCAAGAACGGAAGAATCTAAATCAAACTTATCCAAAACCTCTACTTTGGAAAGTGCTATATCTTCATTTAAAGATTCCTTTGCAAGATAAGCCTCTTCCTTTTCCATAACCCCGTACTTCTCATTTAAAACGCTCGCATCGAGAGAATCTATGCCCTCATCCAACGCCATCTTCTCATACATTTCATTTTGAGAGAAGATATCTTCTTTTATCTTACCGATGGATACTCCCTTTTTCTTCTCCGTCAGTATTCTCTTTAAACGCACATAATGAAAATCTGCATAGAGTGCCTGATTTGAACATTTGTATATAGGTTTTTGCAAAATGCCTATATCAATATAGTGTTTAATCATTCTTCCTGTGATATTTAGATTATCTTTTTTAAGCCTGTTTGTCAGGTCTTTCATTTTCATATAGTATTCGTTCATATTACATCCATCTACCTTGCTATATCATTTCTATAATACGCTCCTTCAAAGGAGATTTTCTTTATATTCTCATAAACTGTCTCTCTCGCTTCTTCCAAAGAATCTCCAACAGCACAAACGCCTAAAACCCTTCCCCCGTCTGTTACAATCTTTCCATCTTCTGTCTTTGTTCCCGCATGGAATACTATAACGTTACTGTCTACATCATTTAATCCAAAGATTTCTTTTCCCTTTTCATAGCTTTCAGGATAACCTCCCGAAACCATCACAACGCATGCAGAATGTCTTTTTGTCCATCTTATGTCTTCCTCTGCCAACATTCCATCGGCAGTATTTAGCATAATATTAGCAAGGTCACTGTCCAAACGAAGCATAATACTTTGTGTTTCAGGGTCCCCAAACCTTACATTAAATTCCAATACCTTAGGCTCCCCATTTTCTATCATAAGACCTATAAATAACACACCTTTATAATCAAGCCCTTCGCTTTTAAAGCCCTCCATAATAGGATTTAATATCTTTTGTCTTACCTTGTTATTAAGTTTTTCATCAAATAACCTGTTTGGAGAATAGTTGCCCATTCCGCCTGTATTTAACCCCTCGTCATTGTCAAAGGCAGGCTTATAATCTCTTGCACTTTCCATAGGATAAATATTATTTCCATCCACAAAACAAAGCACACTTGCTTCTTCACCGGTTAAAAATTCCTCTATTACAACGACATCTCCGGACTCACCAAACACTTTATCCACCATTATTTCTTTTAAAGCGTTCTTTGCCATATCAATATTTTCACAGATTATTACCCCCTTGCCCTGAGCAAGTCCATCGGCTTTTATAACAACAGGAAAACCAAAGTCCTCAAGGTTTAAAAGTCCTTCTTCGTAGTCTTCAACCTGCTTATATTTAGCAGTGGGAATTTTATATTTTTCCAAAAACTTCTTTGTAAGTGCCTTGCTGCCCTCAAACTTGGCACATTCCTTATTAGGACCGAATATTTTAAGCCCTTCCTTTTCAAACTCATCGACAATTCCCATAACAAGAGGAAGTTCAGGACCTACAACAGTAAGACCGACTTCATTGTTTTTTGCAAAGTCAATAAGCCCCCTTATGTCTTTTTCACTCACATTAACATTTTCGGCTATCTGGCTTGTCCCCGCATTGCCCGGAGCACAATAGACCTTATCCACAAGCTCACTTTGCTTTAATTTCCATACCAATGCGTGTTCTCTGCCTCCGCCACCAATAACTAAAACCTTCATTAAATTATCTCCTTTTTATAATTAAGAATGTTTAAAATGCCTTATTCCTGTAAAAATCATACTAATTCCTGCTTCATCACAGGCTTTTATGGAATCTTCATCTCTTATTGAACCACCGGGTTGAATTATCGCAGTTATTCCAACCTTTGCTGCAAATTTAACGCTGTCATCAAATGGAAAAAACGCATCACTTGCCATAACTGCACCCTTAACTCTGTCCCCTGCGTTCTTCGCAGCTATTTCAAGAGCTCCGACCCTGTTTACCTGTCCCGGTCCGTTTCCTATAAGAACGAGATTTTTTGCAATGGAAATTGCATTTGACTTCGTATTTTTAACAGCTTTCCAAGCAAAAATTAAATTCTTCATTTCTTCATTTGTGGGAGGTCTTTTTGTAACAACTTTTAAATCATTTGAAAGCAGCGTATTGTCATTTTCCTGAATTAAAAGTCCTCCCATAACCCTTTTCATATCAAGCTTATCATAAGGTTTCATAATATCATCGAGTTGAAGAATCCTTATATTCTTCTTAGCCGATAATATTTCAAATGCCTCTTTCGTAAGATCGGAAGAGCACACGTCTGAACTCCAGTCACCTTGTAATCTCG
>CAMSGF010000177.1 GCA_947058225.1 uncultured Eubacteriaceae bacterium | reverse complement strand
AGGGAGGATTTTGAAAATAAATTTTCAAAATCCTCCCTTTTAAAAGTTCAGGCGATTTCATAAAATCGCCTGTCAGTGAAGTGCATCGCACTTCACCCGCCGCCCCTCCTACCAAAACGTATAAAAAACCACAAAAACAACTATCCTTTCATCTCACTAACCTAACTTTAACGCTTTTTTAATCAATAAACAAAAACAACATATACTTCCTTTTTAACAAATTTTTCATAAAATACAAATTTTTATAAAAAAATAAAAATATATTAAATACTCACAAAACAACAGTGCTTTAGACATATAAATTCTACTGTTTTTCTATATAATTTAAAACCCGATTTTTGTGAAAAAATAAAAACAAAAAAGTGTTGACAAACAATATAATGAATGATATATTATTTATAGTGTTAGCACTCTATTTGAACGAGTGCTAACAAATAAAAAGGAGAAGGTACTATGAAACCTGAAGAAAGGAAGTTTAGAATATTAAATGCAATCATCACCGATTACATTAAAACAGCTGAACCTATAGGTTCAAGAAGCCTTGAAAAAAAACATGACTTTGGCATTTCTTCCGCAACAATAAAAAATGAAATGTCAGACCTTGAAGATATGGGCTTTTTGGTCCAACCCCACACTTCTGCAGGAAGAATTCCTTCAAACAAGGCATATAGATTGTATGTAGATAAATTTATGGCAAAAAATAAAAAACTTGACAAAACGACAAGGGAAGCCGTAAAAAGCGTATACGATGAATATATGATTGAACTTAACAATGCAATGGAGAGTACGCTTAACATATTATCTAAAATGACTAACTACACTGCCTTGATGACAGCACCTCGTTTTTCAACTCTTTATTTAAAGGACATAAAGGTTGTTTATATAGACGAAGACAGAATAATGCTTATAATCGTCACAAAAGAGGGACTTATAAAAAATGTGCAGGTAAAGCTTTCAACTTTGGTTAAAATGGAGGAATTGGAGCATGTAAACAATGCTCTGCTGGAACTTATAAGAGATATTCCTTTAAGCGAACTGGCTATCAGGCTAAATGATACGATAGAAGGTCTTTCGGAAAATGAACATGAAATATTAATGCAGATAATTCCGGTTTTAAAAGATTTGGTTGAAAACTCAAATTCACAAAATGTATATTCAAAAGGTGAGAGCAGAATTTTAGATTATCCGGAATTTAAGGAAATAGACAGAGCAAAAGATTTTATAGACGCAGTAAACAGAAAGGACATACTTCAGGCTATTGTAAAAAATGATGATGACAGAAAAGATTTAAACATAACAATAGGAAATGAAAATGTATTGGAGGCGTTTAGAGAATGTTCAATTATTACGGCGAGCTACAAATTAAAGGGAAAACGTGTGGGAACTATCGGAGTTATAGGTCCAACGAGAATGGATTATGAAAGAACAGTAGCGACAGTTGATATGTTAAGCCAGACACTGACAGAACATATCGAAAAACTATTCAGAAAGTGAGGTAATTATGGATAAGGATGAAAAGATTATCGATATAGAGGACTTAAAAAAAGAAAATGCCTCTAAGGATAACACAGGAGATGAAAAAGAAAATCAAGAGATAAAAGAAGATGAAAATAAAATAGAAGAGAATGAAAAAGAAGAAGATTTTGAAGAAAAATACAATGACTTAAATGACACATATTTAAGACTTGCAGCAGATTTTGATAATTTCAGAAAAAGGTCTTTAAAGGAAAGGGAAGAAACCATTATCTATTCCATTTCAAATTTTGCAGGAGAGCTGCTTCCTATCCTTGATAATTTCAAAAGAGCTTTGGAAACAAAAGAAGAAGTTAAGGATAAGGGCTTTTACGAAGGAATTGAAATGATTTATAAGCAGTTAAACGAAGTGCTTGAAAAAGAGGGAATAGAGAGATTTACCGATGAAGGAGAACCTTTTGACCCTAAAAGACACTGTGCTGTGACAGTTGAAAAAATAGAAGACAAAGACAATGACATAATTCTTGAAGTTTTTCAGGATGGATATATATACAAACAAAAAATACTAAGACCTGCAATGGTAAAGGTCAATAAAAAATAAATTTTGGAGGAAGAAAAAATGAGTAAAGAAAAAATTATAGGTATCGATTTAGGTACGACAAATTCATGTGTTTCAGTATTGGAAGGCGGAGAAACAACGGTTATCGCAAATGCAGAAGGTGCAAGAACAACACCGAGTGTTGTTGCATTTACGGATGATGGAGAAAGACTTGTAGGACAGCTTGCTAAAAATCAAGCCGTAACAAACCCTGAAAAGACAATCAGCTCAATAAAAAGACATATGGGCTCTGATTATAAGGTTAAGGTTGAAGATAAGGAATACACTCCACAGGAAATTTCAGCATTTATCTTACAAAAGTTAAAAAAAGATGCTGAAAGCTACTTGGGAGAAGAAGTTAAAAAGGCAGTTATAACGGTTCCTGCATACTTCTCAGACAGTCAAAGACAGGCTACAAAAGACGCAGGAAAAATCGCAGGTTTAGACGTTCAAAGAATCATAAACGAACCGACAGCTGCTGCTCTTGCATACGGACTTGATAAGTCAGAAGCAAACACTGTTATGATTTTTGACCTTGGAGGCGGAACATTTGACGTTTCAATTTTGGAACTTGCCGATGGAGTATTTGAAGTTAAGGCTACAAACGGAAACAACCATTTAGGCGGAGATGACTTCGATAAAAAGGTAATGGACTATCTGATTTCAGAATTTAAGAACAGCAACAACGTTGATTTAAGTTCAGATAAAATGGCAATGCAAAGATTAAAGGAAGCTGCCGAAAAAGCTAAAATTGAACTTTCAAGCAAGACCACAACACAAATCAACATTCCATTTATCACAGCTGCCGGCCATTTTATCCGCCAATTCCTGACAGTAGATTTTTGTGACAAACA
>CAMSGF010000176.1 GCA_947058225.1 uncultured Eubacteriaceae bacterium | reverse complement strand
ACAGCAAATAAAAAAGGAGATAATCATATCTCCTCTTTATTTAAACTAAACTAAATTTAAAATAAACCCTTGATTACCCCGTTTTCATCGACATCAATATTAAATGCCGCAGGATTTTTCGGAAGTCCCGGCATTTTCATAACGCTTCCCGTAAGGGCAACGATAAAGCCTGCTCCCGCTGAAAGTGTTATATCTCTGACTGTGATATTAAAGCCTGTCGGTCTGCCAAGCTTTGTAGGGTCATCCGTTAAAGAATATTGATTTTTTGCAATACAAATAGGTAAATTCCCATATCCCAAACTCTCCAGTTTTTCTATTTCTTTATTCGCTTTTGGCAAAAATTCAACGCCGTCTGCTCCATATATCTTTGTAGCAACGGCCTCTATTTTTTCTTTTATTGAATCATTTAAGTCATAAGAAAATCTAAAATCATCCTCTTCATCACAAAGCCTTAACACTTCATTTGCAAGTTCTGTTCCTCCCTTTGCTCCCTTTTCCCAAACTTCGCTCAGTGCGACATTGACACCAAGCTTTTTACACTCATTCTTTATTAAATCAATTTCATCTTCACTGTCCGTTACAAATTTATTTATCGCAACGACACAGTTAAGACCGAATACATCTTTTATATTTTCAATATGTTTTATCAAATTTGGAATACCTTTTTTAAGTGCGTCCAAATTTTCTTTTGATAAGTCCTCTTTCTTAACGCCGCCGTTGTATTTTAAAGCCTTAACGGTTGCTACTATTATAACCGCATCGGGCTTTAAATCAGCAAGACGACACTTTATATCCATAAACTTTTCCGCACCTAAATCAGCTCCAAATCCGGCCTCCGTTACGACATAATCACAAAAATGCCTTGCCATCTTTGTCGCAATAACTGAGTTACAACCATGTGCAATATTTGCGAAAGGTCCACCGTGCACAAAAGCAGGTGTTCCCTCCAATGACTGAACCAAATTCGGCTTAAGTGCATCTTTTAAAAGCACTGCCATAGCCCCATTTGCCTTTAAATCTCTCGCCGTAACAGGCTTTAAATCGTAGGTGTATCCTATAACGATATTTCCAAGCCTTTCCTTTAAATCACTTATATCATTTGCAAGACAAAATACTGCCATTACTTCACTTGCAACGGTTATATCAAAACTGTCCTCTCTCGGAACGCCCTGAACTTTGCCTCCAAGCCCGCACACTATATTTCTTAGCTGTCTGTCGTTCATATCAACAGCCCTGTGCCAAGTGATACTTCTGACATCAATGTTTAATTCATTCCCCTGATATATATGGTTATCAATCATAGCTGCAAGTAAATTTACCGCAGAAGTTATAGCATGGAAATCTCCCGTAAAGTGAAGGTTTATATCTTCCATCGGAACAACCTGTGCATATCCCCCACCGCTTGCTCCGCCTTTTATCCCAAAGACAGGACCAAGAGAAGGCTCCCTAAGCGCCATAATCGTAGATTTTCCAAGGCTTGCGATTGCATCGGCAACGCCGATAGTCGTAGTCGTCTTTCCCTCTCCTGCAGGAGTTGGATTTATTGCAGTCGTAAGGATAAGCTTTCCGTCTTTGCCTTTTTTCTTTAAGATGTTATAATCGACCTTCGCCTTGTATTTTCCATACAATTCAATATCATCTTCTGATATTCCTATTTTTTTTGCTATCTCCCTAATGTCTTGTAATTTGGTTTCCTGTGCAATTTCAATGTCACTTTTGTGTCCCATCTGACCCCTCCGCTTTGAATTTTAAATTTGAATATATAAACTGTTTTAAATACGAATACAAATAATTTAAAACTACACTCTCTATTGCTACCATAACGCACGACTTAAATATCCTGATAGGAAGTGTCGCCATTATCGCCACTCCGTATAACTGTGATAAAAATATGTTGTTGAGTATCAATGAACATATAATCTCACATAACAATGAAGTGACTATAAGCGTCTTAAAAGTATAGTCCTTTCCCTGTTTTTTTAGCATAACTCCAATGAGTCCCGGAATAAGCCCGTAAAGTCCGTTTGTAAGCGAAAAACCGATATGAAATGTATTTCCGTCAGGTTTTAGCACAAACAACATAAAATCTGCTATAAATCCGACAGAAAAGCCGTAAATAGGACCGAGCAACATTCCCGCAAGCATCAGCGGAATCATCGTCAGCGTTATCCTGAAACTCCCTCCTATTGAAATTTCTGCTACAAATTTGAATACAATAGCAAGTGCTATCATAACAGCAGCATACACTACCTTTTTAAGTGTTTGTTGGGTTGTTGTTTTCATAATATTTACTCCTTTTTTTACAACAGCCCCGCTAAAATAAACATATAACAGCGGGTGCAATAAGATACCGCGGATTTCCTTCGTTCAAGAGCAACTCCCCATCTCTTGACACTTAACGCATCTTATCTACTCTGTATTTTTTTTGTAACCCTCGTTACAAAGTAATTATACCATAAAAGATAAAATTAAAAAGTATAATGTGCAATAATATTATTAATTTTTACGCCTTTTTAACATATTTTTCACAAAAAATTTGCATTATTTACTAAATAATAGTAGAATTAATCTATAATATAATTTTATTTGGAGTAAAAACAATAATGAAATTAACTTTTGATAATCGTGTTTTAAGCGGAAGTATCAATCCGCTGCCCGTTGAAGATGAAGTAAAAAAGAACATAATAATGGCAAGCCTTTGTAATAAAAAGAGTGTAATAAACAATGTAGTGATAAATAAGCACATATTTGAACTTATAGAGGCTGTTGAACTTTTGGGAGTTAAGATAAAGGTAACAGATTATATCTTTAAAAGAAAGACTCTTACAATAGAAGGGAAGTTCCCATTTGATGTAAAAAGCGATGTTATAAGCGTCAATTCCGATATGGACTTATTTATCACTACATTGTTTATTACACTCTTTTTA
>CAMSGF010000175.1 GCA_947058225.1 uncultured Eubacteriaceae bacterium | reverse complement strand
ACATATCGTGAGGAGTCTTTGTGCTTCGTTTTTTGAAAAGCAGTTATTTTCGTACATTTCACATACGGTTTTACTTCCTATCGGATATCCGCTTATAAAGCTTAAAAGAATAGGGAAAGCTGCGTTTTTATCTAGGGAAAACATCTTCATCACTTTTTTAAAAAATGGTGCGATGTCATTTGCAAAGCCTAATGCAAAGAGCATATTTGATAGGACGAAGAATGGGAATAGGGAGGGGAGGACGTTTTTTACAAATAAATTAAGCCCACTTGTGATGGAGTAAATAGCTTCTTTTGAATTTATAAATAAATATGCAATTAAAATTAATATCAGATAAGTAGATTTTTTTTTCATACTTAAATATATTTTAGTTATTTAAATAAAATGACTTGGTATGAAAATTTGTATTAAATTTCTTTTTTTGCAATTCGTATATGTTGTCTGAAGTTATGGTTTTTTCAATGAGTTTAATATCTTTTTTATCTAAATTGTTTATGTCTTTATTGTAATTTGTAAAAATATTTATATCGTTTTTTATTTCTTTTAAAACCTTTCTGCCTCTGCTATCCATCGCCAAAACTCTTATGAAATTTGGGGTGTGGTTTTTGTATTCTTCAATATCCGTCTTTTTTATATTAAGCAGAATATACATAAGTATTCTTCTGATTCTCGACTTTGTGTATCTTTTTGTGGATATTTTATCTATAAATTCTTTCATCGTATCAAAGTTTGTAATGTTATTATAAATTCTGTTGTCAAGTCCTGTTTCAACTTCGGGATATAAAGAAAGTTCATTTTTCTTATTTAATATGATGTTTTTTATCGTAAAGAAATAATCTTTAAATAATACGGGTTTTATTTTACTTTTTTTTATTTCATATGGTATAAACTTATCTACGTTTTCTCCATTTAAAATCATATTTCTTATTTGCATGGCAGATGCTATTGTGTCGTTTTCTTTTGTGCTGTCGTGCTTTGCCCCGATTCTTTGTATCGGCATAGGTGATATATCTTTAATGTATTTTAAGTAGTTAAAGGCTAAGATATTGTTTGGTTTTTTTATAAAATCTAAATTTTTATTAAAGTAAAACTCAAGTGCATTTGCAGAAGAGTTCATATAAGAATTGCCCTGTTTTAAATTTTCTTTTAAAAGGGAGGTGTATTCCTTTGTGGGATTTTTTAACATATTTGAAACGGCTTTTAAATCGTCGAACTTATCGATGTCTTCCACTGAAAAAGCGAGGAAGTCTATACATTTTAAATTGTTTAATATGTTGAGCGCTCCTCTTGCGAATATATCCGCACCTGAGATGGAATACATTATAGGCAGTTCCAATACTAAATTGACTCCGTTTTCTACGGCCGCCTTACTTCTCATATATTTATCCATTATGGCCATATCTCCCCTTTGGGTGAAGTTTCCGCTCATAATTGAGATTATGATACACTCTTCATTAAAGTCTTTTTTTACCTTTTCCCTGATTTTTTCAATTTGATATTTATGTCCGTTATGAAACGGGTTGTATTCGCTTATTATCCCGACCGTTATCATCTTACTTCTACCGCCTCTTTATTATTTAAAAAGTATATGTAGGAATTTACGACTTTTCTCTTTGTTATTTTTTCCACAGCATTTTTGTAATATTTAAGCTGAAAGGTGTAATGCTCTATTAACCTTTTTTTATCTTTTTCATCTTTGTAATAGCTTGTTTTATAATCGACTAATATATAATTCCCCTCTTTATTTGTATACAATAAGTCGATAATTCCCTGTACCAATACTTCCTCATCGCTTTCTTTGTAGTCTTTGTGAAGTTCTTTTGCATAGACTGAAAGGGTAAACGGGAGTTCTCTTAATACATTATCTGAATTTAGTATTTCTCTTCCGGTTTTACTTTCATAAAATGATGATAAAATGTCTGTATCGATATATTTTCTGTCTTTTTCATCTATTCTGCCCTGATTTATGAAAAAGTCAGTCTGCCTTTTTATCTCTTCATCTAAATTTTTGGCCTTTTTTATCGCATCGAGGTCCATAATTTCCAAAATAAAGTGAATTAAACTTCCCTTTTGTGCAAGGGAGAGTTCGCTTTCTTCTTTTTCAAAGGATGGGGATATTAAATCTATTGTGTTTTTTCCTATCCTTATATTTTCTTCTTCTTTCATAGAGCTGACACTTAATTTCATTGGAATGAGCGTATCTATATATGGATATTTATAATTCAAGTGTTGTTTTATTTTAGGAATATCCTCTGAAAATGTATTGCTTTCTTGTGCCTTTTCTCCTTTTGGAAGAAGTGTCCTGTCTATAATATTAATTTCAAATAAATCATTGCTTAAATTTTTCCCTGTGAGGTTACATCCAAGCAATATCCATTCCAAAAATGAAAGGGAATTTAATATTTGATAATCGTCTGCTTTAGTATCGAGCAGGGATAACAGTGTATCGAGGTTTTTCTTTGAAACTCCCGTAACGATTACTTTCTCCTTTGCCCTTGTCAGTGCCACGTATAAAAGTCTTAATTCCTCGCTTAAATCTTCTTTTTTTTCCGTAATTGATATAGCCTTTTTTTGAATGGAATTTATAAAATAATTATCAGATACATATTCCATTCCAACTCCCAAATCTTTATTTAGTAAAAATGAATTTGTCCTTGTGGTTTTAAACTGACTTCCCGCACTGTATAATATAACGACAGGGAATTCAAGCCCCTTGCTTTTATGTATGGTCATATAGTTTACACATTCATCACTTATTGAATCGTTATTTTCTACCGATTTGGAATTATTTTTGTTATATTCGATAAAGTTTAAAAAGCCATAAAGTCCGTCATTTGAAAAACTTTCATAGCTTTTTGACAGGTTTATGAACGTCTTTAAATTTTCCCTCCTTGCGTTTCCGTATGGTAGGGCGAGTACAAATTCAGGGAA
>CAMSGF010000174.1 GCA_947058225.1 uncultured Eubacteriaceae bacterium | reverse complement strand
TCGCTACGCCTCCGGCACTGAATGCCTTAAGCTTGCTCGTTACTATAACTCGCCGCCCCACCCCTATTCAAGCAACAAACCAAATTTCAATAAATTTTCAAAATACCCCGTTAATTCTCCATTTAACCACCCACCCATACTTACCAAAACAAGACTATCCCAAAATTTCAAACAATATTTTAATATAATAATAAACATTATTTTAAATTACAAAATTTTAAACAGCACACCAAAAAAATAAATTTATATCATTTTAAAACACATTAATCACTTAAAATATATAAAATAATTTTATATAAATATAAAAAAAGAGGAAAGCTCCTCTTTTTATATTTGTTTCATAGCCTCTTTTAATCTTCTTACAGCTTCATCTTTTCCAAGTATCGCAATAATACCGGCAAGGTCGCTTCCGTGCATAACTCCGTTGATGGCTATTCTGATAGGCATATAAAGCGCTTTTCCCTTTATTTTTTCACTCTTTTGAATAGATTTTATACATTTAAACACATTCTCCTGCGTTACATCTTCCAATTCAGAAAGTAACGTAACCATTTTCTCAAACAAAACAGAATTGGTTTCTATCTCCATAACTTCTTTTTCTTCTTCGCCAAAATTATCAAACTGAGCCTCCATATATATCTCATCGATTAACTCATTTATTTGAGATAGATATTCCATCTTTTCCTTAACTAAATCTAATATCATTTTAAGAGTTTCATCATCTGTATCTCTTTTAACAAACGGTTTTACTCTTTTTAAAAGCTCTTCACTGTCCATTTCTTTTATATAATGAGAATTTACCCAGTTTAATTTTTCAATATCAAATACAGCCCCAGCCTTGTTTACATCTTTTAAATCAAACTCTTCTATGAGTTCTTCCATAGACATTATATCTTTTCCCTCTTTGCTCGACCAACCAAGCATCGCTATATAATTTACCAACGCCTCAGGGAGATATCCTTTTTGTAAAAAGTCTTCTACAGCAACGGAATCGTGTCTTTTGCTTAACTTCTTTTTGTTCTTATTCAAAACGGACGGAAGATGTGCAAATTTAGGCTTATCAAACCCTAAATAATCGTAAAGAATGATATGTTTTGGAGTTGATACAAGCCATTCCTCTCCCCTTATAACACAGTTTACCCCCATAAAATGATCGTCTATTACGACAGCAAAATGGTATGTAGGAAAGCCGTCCGCCTTTAATAAAACCTGTTCGTCTATATCGGCTGTGTTAATACTGACTTCTCCCCTTATAACATCTTCAAAAATTATATCTTTATCTTCTGGAAGTTTAAGCCTTATTACATATTCTTCCCCATTCGCCACTCTTTTTCTTGCATCGGTAAGTGAAATATCCCTGCATTTGCCATCGTATTTTGGAGTTAAATTGTTCTCCATTTGTTCCTTTCTTAAAGATTCAAGCCTTTCTTTTGAACAAAAGCAATAATATGCCTTTCCCTCCTCAAGCAATTTATCCAAATATTTTTTATATATTTCAAGTCTTTGTGACTGAAAATAAGGTCCGCTTTCTCCGACTTGTATAACCTCATTCTTTTCATTTAATTTAGGTCCTTCGTCATTTATAATTCCGCAAGTCAACAGTGAATTAATTAAATTTTCCACACTTCCTTCAACATACCTGTTTTGGTCGGTATCTTCAATACGGAGTATATACTTCCCCCCGTTATGTCTTGCATATAAATAACAATAAAGTGCAGTCCTAAGACCTCCTATGTGTAAATACCCCGTAGGGCTTGGTGCAAATCTAGTTACTGTTTTCATCTGATTTCCCTCCTAAACGCTTGCTGTCCTGCCACAATCTTTCCAAATTGTAAAATTCCCTCTCACTCGGAGAAAATATATGCAAAACCACATCGGAATAATCTAAAAGAATCCATTTTGCCTTGTTTACCCCCTCTTTTCCAATCACGTACAATCCCTCTTTTTCAGCATCCTCCGTTATATGCTCAACAGCCGCTTTTGCAAGGACTTCATTTGAAGCAGTCCCAATGACAAAAGCATCGGCCTCCACAGAAATCTTTGAGATGTCCATTCCTATAATATCTGTCAAATGGTATTTTTCCATTAAATCCATAAAAAAACTCGTTTTTTCTCTATAATCCATATTAAACTTCCTTTTCCAATTCTTCTAACCATATTTTTTTATTCATCTGCGTTGATAAGTCAAAACCTCCCCTTTGAGATAAGCTCACATTTGTAAGCTTTGGATTTTCAGGAGCAGACTGTCTTTTAAACTGCGAAGCGAAAAATCTTTCTATAAATATTTTTAAATATTTCTTTATATCGTTTTTTGTATATTCCTTTTCAAATGCCTTTTTAGCAAGGAAATAAGTTTTTGCGGCAGAGAAATTATAATAAAGCATATTGTATATAAAAAAGTCATGGAGTTCATAAGGCCCTACGATACTTTCAGTCTTTTGTGCAATTTTTCCTCCCTCATCGGTTGGAAGAAGCTCAGGACTTATCGGAGTATCTATAATATCATACAAAATCTTTATAAGGTCATTGTTTTCAGAGTGAATACCGACATATTTTATAATTTCTTTCATAAGCGTTTTTGGAAGGCTCGCATTTACGCCGTAGTTATACATATGATCTCCCCCAAACGCGCAAAAACCAAGAGCCGCTTCCGATAAATCGCCTGTTCCAAGCACTATCCCTGAAACCTTATTCGCATAATCTAAAAGAATTTGTGTTCTCTCCCTCGCCTGTGCATTTTCAAACACGACATTTTTTTCTTCCATACTGTGTCCGATATCCCTTAAATGAACTTCGGTCGCTTTATTTATAGGAATTGTCTTTTTTGTAACCCCAAACATATCCATTAAGATATTCGCATTATCCTTTGTGGTCTTGCTTGTTCCAAAGCCCGGCATGGTTATTGCGATTATATCCTCCATATTAAGACCGCACTT
>CAMSGF010000173.1 GCA_947058225.1 uncultured Eubacteriaceae bacterium | reverse complement strand
AATACAATAGAAGAAAAAATGTCCATTCTCATCACTCATTACCACTGTGCTTAAACTTAAATGACTGAAAGAGAATAGAATGATACGGTTTATAATTGTTCTTATATTGATATTTTAAAGTTTCATATATTAATAAAACTAACTTATGTTATAAAACTGATTTACTGTCGGCTCTGTTTATTTTTGCAATTAGTATTTACAGAAAATGAATTATATTTGTTGATAGCTATTTATGCCTTAAAATTTATTTTAAACTGTGCTTTTTTAAACAAAATGAAAAACATTTTTATTTGTGTTGACTTAAAATTTTTATTCTTTTATCATTAAATATAACAGGGCCCTGTTTAAAATAAAGGAGAATTTAATAGAAATATGTATCATGCGAGATTTAGAAAAAGTCATTATGAAGCAGGGTTTAATTGGGGTAGTTTATTATATAAAAGGGGAAAGTTTATAAGTGATAACCATACATTTGTTATTACAAATAAGAGAAGGGAATTTGCGGATAAATGTATTCCGATTTATGAGAAATATTATCCTGAAATTTTAGATGAAATTAAAGGATTAGCTGATGGGCAAGGGGGGAAATATGAAGATTTTTATACCTTTTTACTCAGTATGTATTGTTTTGAATTTAATAATCATTGTACGTGTTTTACGTTTTTTGATGATAGAAATATTATATTTGCGAGAAACAGCGATTTTTTAGTATCGCTTGAAAAGTTGTATATGAATTGCCTTTATAAACTTGATGGAGGGTACATTTTTAACGGGAATACGACGGCGTTTATAGAAATGGAAGATGGTATAAACGAATATGGATTAGCTATTGGGCTTACGTTTGTTTATCCAAAGGTTATAAGAGAAGGCTTTAATTCAGGTATGTTGGTCAGGTATATTCTTGAGAAGTGTAAAACTGTTAATGATGCAATAGAATTTTTACAAAAAGTACCTATAGCATCACAACAAACACTTACCATAGCTGATGCTACGGGAGAGATAGCAGTCATTGAATGTAACTTTAATAATGTTAAAGTGATAAGACATCAAAAGGATGGGAATTTTGTGGTATCTTCCAATGAATTTAAGCACGAAAAAATGAAGTGTTTTAACAATTATGATATAGACAGTTGGAATGCAGATGAAAGATATGAGGTAGCATATAAAGCTTTAAAGGAAAACAAAGATAGATTTTCTTTTACTCTTGCAAGGGATATTTTATCGGGTAAATATGGGTTTATGTGCCAGTACGACAGAAAAAAGGATGCGGACACCGTATGGTCTGTAATATATGATATCAAAAACAAAGAGATTCACAGGGCAGAGGGAAACCCTGCAAGGAAGAAGTTTAAAAAAGATTTAAGGATGAAATTTAATGAAAGTTAAAATTTCAAATGCAATTTGTATATAAAAACGCGTTATTAAAATTTGATTAAATACAAAGGAAATATGCTTTTTATTATATAATAAAAACAGAAATTTAATTAACAGCCGGCCGGATATTGTTTTTATTAAGAGTTATTTAAGTTTAAATTAATTAAACAAAGAGGGAAGAATTATGAACAGTGAAAAAAAGAAAACATTTATAACGATATTTTTGGCATTTTTACTCATTCCAAACATCGTTTATGCTGATATGGTATGGCCGTCTGTGTTTGTTTTGGAAAGGACTCACAGCGTACCCGTTATAATAATAGGGTTTTTGATAGAGGTTTTGTTTGTAAAATACTTTATGAAAGAAAGTCTTGGAAAGTCCTTTATTATTTCGTTTGTGATGAATTTAGTTTCAACTGTTTTGGGGATTATTTTTATTCCTTATACCGGTCTTTTTGTGGAAATTATGCTTATCCCTTTTAGTTCTGATTCATTTTCATTATTTCATTGGATAATAGCTTATGTACTTGCGGTTATAGTTAATGTTTTGCTTGAGGGAATGTCGTTGAAATGGATATATAAAAAGAAGTTTAAGGAAACGTACAAATGGCTTTTGATAGCCAATGCCATAAGTGTTATTATATGTCTTATCATTCCATTTGAAAGTTCACTCGGATAAATGGTTGTTTATATATTTTAAAATAAATTTATATAAAAAATGTAACAAGAAAGGAAATATGAATATGAATAATAAAAAATATATTAAAAAGGGAGAGCATTCTCTTATAAATAATATGAAATTTAATTTGCGTTCAAAAGAAGATAAAATATATTTGACGATTGGAGAGGACAGTGTTATAGACGGGGTTATAAATTTGGAAGATTCTCATATGAAGATAGGAGATAGGGTTTTGATTAATGAAGGGACTTCGTTTTATTGCACGAAAGGTATCACAATAGGAAATGATGTGATGATTTCATTGGGATGTACTATTACTGACAGCAATATGCATTCTATTGTTTCAAGTGATAGATTAAAGGAAACAAAAAGGGCAAGAGAGGAAATCGAAAATCATACTATGGGACAAAATGTGGATAAAACGGTTATTAAATCTAATGAAATAGTGATAAAAGATAAAGCATGGATTGGTTTTAATTGTATCATTATGAAAGGGGTTACGATTGGGGAGGGCGCTGTTGTGGGTGCGGGCAGCGTTGTTACAAAAGATGTTCCCGATTATGCAGTTGTCGGAGGGAATCCCGCTAAAATACTTAAATATACAAAGTAGATTTGTAAAGTGTATATATGTTTTGTAACAGTTTTTTATGATAATAAAAATTTGTAAAAGAATATATAAAACTTGTTTGGCTAATGAGTAAATTCTGTGTATGTATTTTATTGAATTTGTATTTTAAATAAATAAAAATACAAACATTTAAAAAATCTATAACTATATTATCATCGATTTGAAATTTCAGTTATCAATCTTTTTATTAATTATAAATAAAAATTATGTAGTTATAGAGATTTTAAATGTTTGTATTTTTATTTATTTAAAATACAAATTCAATAAA
>CAMSGF010000172.1 GCA_947058225.1 uncultured Eubacteriaceae bacterium | reverse complement strand
CGATCTGGCGGTCGGGATGATTATGAAAGAGTTAAAAGAAAGAGGACTTTCCATTTCTTTTGCAAGTGTGTATAACATATTGGAAATTTTTTATGAACATGGTCTTATTCACAGGATGAAGGATGAAAACAATGTTATGAGGTTTGATGGGAATACTGCTTTTCACCTCCACCTCGTAGATGCAAAAACTCATGCTATTAAAGATTTTTTTGATGATGAGCTTACAGATGTTTTTAAAGACAAGATAAATAATCTTAAAAAAGAAAAAAATATTGATGCAAAATCGGTGACTGTTCTTATTAATATTTAGTTAAAAACGGTAATACATACTGTTATATATAAAAAATAAATAAAATTATAAAATTCAGGAGGAAAAAAAGATGAAAAAATGGGTTTGTAAAGTATGTGGTTATGTTCACGAAGGAGATCAACCACCAAAACAATGTCCACAATGTAAAGTAGGACCTGACAAGTTTGAAGAAATGAAAGGTGAAAAAGTATACGTTACTGAACACGTTGTAGGAGTTGCTAAAGGCGTTGATGAAAGAATTATCGAAGGTCTTAGAGATAATTTTAACGGAGAATGTTCAGAAGTTGGGATGTATTTGGCAATGAGCAGAGTTGCTGAAAGAGAAGGATACCCTGAAATCGCCGAAGCATATAAGAGATATGCATTTGAAGAAGCTGAACACGCAGCTAAATTTGCTGAACTTCTTGGTGAAGTTGTTACAGATTCTACAAAGAGAAATCTTGAACTTAGAGCTGATGCTGAATGCGGAGCTTGTGCAGGAAAGATGGATCTTGCTAAACTTGCTAAACAATTAGACCTTGATGCAATTCATGATACAGTTCATGAAATGGCTAAGGACGAAGCAAGACATGGAAGAGGATTTGACGGTCTTTTAAAGAGATACTTCTAATAATAATATAAATTATTAAATTGTTGTAATTTATATATTTGATTTTTGTATCAATTATTTGTTAAAATAGCATAGATATAAGAAGTACAAAAATTAATATAAAAGTTAAGAATATAAAAATAAAAAGGAGCATTTGCTCCTTTTTTATTTATCCGATTTCCAATGCAATTTTCATCATATCGGTAAAAGTCTTTTCTCTTTGAGCCGGCGTTGTGTATTCTTCCTTTGACATATGGTCGCTGACTGTCAATATGGAAAGTGCCTTTTTGCCTGTCTTTGCCGCAACAGTGTATAATCCCGCAGTTTCCATTTCAACTGCCAAAACTCCCATCTTAAGCCACTTTTTATATATCTGCTCTCCGTCTGTATTGTTGTCAAAGAATAAGTCACTCGATAACACATTTCCGACTTCTGCCTTAATTCCAAGTTCTTCTGCCTTGTTATATGCGTTTAACAAAAGCTTAAAGTCTGCAAGGGGAGCAAAAACTCCCGGAGTGTCAAAGTGAGATGTAAAAGCTGAATTTGTACAGGCTCCCTGTGCGAGAATAGTATCCCCCACATTTAAGCTTTCAGCGTAACCTCCACACGTTCCAACTCTTATAATATTTTCCACGTCATATATCGTATAAAGCTCTGTAGCATATATGGCGATTGAGGGGATTCCCATCCCGGAACCCATCACAGAAATTCTTTTATCATTATAATACCCCGTATATCCAAGCATCCCCCTCACATCATTAACCAGTTTATAATCTTTTAAAAAAGTTTCTGCGATAAATTTCGCCCTCAAAGGGTCTCCGGGCATCAAAACCGTCCTCGCAAAATCTCCCTTTTTAGCTTTATTATGTGGCGTTGACATAAATTTTCCTCCTTTATTTTTTAAATTGTATTTAATAAGTTCAAAACTTCTTCTTTCGTCCCAAGGGTTTCTGAAAATGCGGATGCGCTGCCGCAGGCAATCCCCATTTTTAATGCGCTTTCGTATTTTTTATCCCTCAAATATCCCGCAACAAACCCTGCAACCATACTATCACCCGCCCCAATGGAGTTTTTCAGTTTGCCATTCGGAGCACCACTCACATACACATTGTCATTTTTATCAACTAAAACCGCTCCATCAGCCGCAAGAGATACAAGCACATTTCTCGCTCCCTTTCGTCTTAAAATTTTTGCATATTTGATTATATCTTCCCTTGAATTTAATTTCACATCAAACAATTCTTCCAACTCAAAATTATTTGGCTTTATCAAAAAAGGCTTATACTCTAAAATATTCAACAGCAAATCTTTGGTCGCATCAACTGCTATATTAATTCCCATATCTTTTACATACTCAATTATACTCTTGTAAATATCCTGAGGAAGTGTCTTTGAAACGCTTCCTGAAAGTATTAAAAAATCGTCTTTTTTAAGTTTTTTTAGTTTTAAAAATAACTTCTTGACATCTTCCATACTAATATCAGGCCCTGCCCCGTTTATTGAAGTTTCTTCTTTATATCTTATTTCAACATTTATCCTGCTATCCCCTTTAACTTCTATAAAATCGGTTCTTATTCCCTTCTCTTTCAAATCACTTTTTATTTTTTCTCCCGTATACCCTCCTATAAACCCAAAGGCAATACTGTCCACACCGATATTTTTAAGCATCATTGATACATTTATTCCCTTTCCCCCAACGTATGTCGCTTCCCTTACGGTCCTGTTTATCTTCCCTATTTCAAATTTATCTAAATCAACGGTGTAATCAAGGGAAGGATTAAAAGTTACAGTATAAATCATAACGACCTCCAAAACATTTCATCTTAATTATATTATAAACATTATTAAAATATTTTTCCATAAAGTTATAAATTTTAGTTGTTTTATTAAAAAATTAACTTTGAATTATTATAAAATACTTTTACTTCTCAATAAATTTATATTATAAAAGGTTTATTTTGAAAATAAGTTATTAAATTTAAAAAAATAATTAAAAAATTGTAAAATTAAAAGACTTTCATTTAAAGAAATCAAAAAAAGAAATCATAGCAGTAGGAGAATTCTACCACACTATTCAAGTAGGAGATTA